>CAZEAX010000210.1:6267-8347 GCA_964510405.1 uncultured Streptomyces sp.
ACCCATAACTCATGACCCATCACTACTTCGCCACGTCGTGATTGGCCATGCGCTCGAGCGCCTTCACCATCGCGGAGTGGTCCCACTTCGCGCCGCCGTTCGCGCTGCACGAATTGAAAAGCTCTTGCGCGGTCGCGGTGTTGGGCAGTGAGACGCCGAGCGCGCGCGCGCCGGCAAGTGCGAGCGACAGGTCCTTCTGGTGCAGTTCGATGCGGAAGCCTGGATCGAACGTGCGCTTGATCATGCGCTCGCCGTGCACCTCGAGGATGCGCGAAGCGGCGAATCCGCCCATCAGCGCCTGACGGACTTTGGCCGGATCGGCGCCGGCTTTGGACGCGAACACCAGCGCTTCGCTCACGGCCTCGATGTTGAGCGCGACGATGATCTGGTTGCACACCTTGCAGGTCTGGCCGTCGCCGTTGCCGCCGACGAGCGTGATGTTCTTGCCCATCAACTCGAATACCGGTTTCACTTTGTCGAACGCCGACTGCGGCCCGCCGATCATGATGGTGAGCGCCGCATTCTTCGCGCCGACTTCGCCGCCCGATACCGGCGCATCGAGATAATCGCAGCCGAGCGCGTTGATGCGCTTGGCGTAATTCTTGGTTTCGATCGGCGAGATCGAGCTCATGTCGACGACGGTCTTGCCTTTCGACAGACCCTCGGCGACGCCGTTGGCGCCGAACAATACTTTCTCCACGTCCGGCGTGTCGGGCACCATGACGATGACGATGTCGGACTTCTGCGCAACTTCCTTCGCGTTTGCGCATGCGGTCCCGCCCGCGGCGGTGAGTTCCGCCGGCACACTCGTGCGCGAATTGAGAAACAGCTTGTGCCCGCCCTTGATCAGGTTGGCCGCCATGGGCTTGCCCATGATGCCGAGACCGATGAATCCGATGTTTGCCATTTTTATCTCGCTCCGGTTAATCCAAATAAAAGCAATTTGCCACAGAGAGCACAGAGAACACAGAGAGAATCTAAAATTTAGAATCTCTATTCGAATTTGCTTTTTTTCTCTGTGACCTCTGTACTCTCTATGGCCAGGGTTTTGATGTTATTTTAAATAAGGTTTGGTCCAACCAAGACCGTCGACCGTTTTGCCGGCCGGCTTGTATTCGCAGCCGATCCAGCCCTGATAGCCGAGCTTGTCGATGTGCGGCAACAGGAAGCCGTAGTTGATTTCGCCGGTGCCGGGTTCGTGCCGGCCCGGCGTGTCCGCCAATTGCATGTGCGGAATCAGCTTGAGGTGCTTCTCGATGGTGGGCGCGAGATCGCCTTCCATGATCTGCATGTGATAGATGTCGTACTGCACGAACAGGTTGTCGGAGCCGACCGCCTTGATGATGTCCACCGCTTGCTGCGTATTGCAAAGAAAAAAGCCGGGAATGTCGCGCGTGTTGATTGCTTCGATCAACAGCTTGATGCCGACCGCCTTCAGCCGCGCCGCCGCGAATTGCAGGTTCTTGATAAACGTCTCGCGCGCGTCGACTGGATCGAGCCCCGAGGGGCGCACGCCGGCGAGGCAGTTGACCTGCTTGCAGCCGAGCGCCGTTGCGTAGTCAATCGCCTTGTCGACGCTCGCTTCGAATTCCGCAACGCGATCCGGATGACAGCCGATGCCGCGCTCGCCGGCAGCCCAGTTGCCGGCGGGCAGGTTATGCAGGACCTGCGTAAGGTGGTTTTCCTGCAGTTTCTCCCTGAGCAGGTTCTTGTCGTAGTCGTAAGGGAACAGGTACTCCACGCCTTCGAACCCCGCTTTCGCGGCGGCGGCGAAGCGATCCAGAAAGTCGACTTCGTTGAACAGCATGGTGAGATTGGCGGCGAGTTTGGGCATGACGACTTTCCGTATCTTGTCGGTTTTAGCCAATGGCACGGCATTGGCATCAGACGTTCGAGTTCACGCAAGTTTAACTATAATGGAATTCGCGGTCTATTGAGGATCGCAGATGTGCGCGCAATGGCGCTCATAGCCTCGTCATTCCCGCGCAGGCGGGAATCCAGGACGATTTCCGGGTCCCCGCCTGCGCGGGGACGACGAATCATTGTTGCGCACTCTTAAGACTGATGATCGGGGACACAT
>CAZEAX010000211.1:0-8346 GCA_964510405.1 uncultured Streptomyces sp.
TACGGCTAACGAGTCACGGCGCCACTTTGTCGCAAGCCACTTACTTAGAATGACTAAGTCGCGTGCCTTGCTTCGCGTTCTGAGCCAAAATCGTGACAGCGCACCGCGCGTTTCACCATGTTAGTCACTCCTGCGCACTGCCGTGCGGTTGTTGATGAGAGCGCCTGCGAACAGCACCGCAGAGTTCGAAAAAAACACGGCGGCAAACCCGAGCGCCGAACCGATGCCGCCGAACACCAGCGGGATCGTAACGTGCGCCAGGTTGTTCACGGTGACACGAATGCCGGCCGCCTCGCTGGTGCGCCCCGGCGGCGCAAGATTGTAGATAAGGTTCATCGACAGCGGCTGGCCGGTGCCCAGCCCCAGTCCCAGCAGAAACGAAATCGCGGCCAGCGCCCACGCATTCCGAAAAAACGGGAACAGCAGATAGGCGATGCTCGCGACGAAGATGGCGACGGTCAGGATGCGGATTTCGTCGTGGTCCTTCAGCATCCGCGGCAGAAAAATGCGGATGACCAGCGTCGCCGCCGAGAAAGTCGCCAGTATCACGCCGATCGCCGTCGCGGAAAGATCGACGCTGTGCGCGTACACGGGCATGTAAAAATTGTAGAGATCCCAGGCGCCCGACATGAAACCGCTGGCGATGAAAATCCGCCGCAGCGGCGCGATGCGCAGCAAATCGAGCACGCTTTGGCCGCCGTGCTTGTCGGGATTGTGCGACGGCCGCGGTATCCAGTCCGCGCGCCAGCGCTGCGCGACGAGCGACAGCACGATGCCGGCCGACAACACCAGCAGCGCATTGCGAAATCCGAGATGGTCGATCGAGAATCCCGCGACCAGCGGACCGACGAAACTCGCGATCGAAAATCCGACGCTCAACAGGCTGTAATTGCGGCCGCGGTCTTCGGGGCTGCCGACCGCACCCGTCACACCCTGCACCGCGACGAAGAAAAACATGAACGACGAACCGAGCAGCAATGCCGCGAAATAGAGCGTCGTCAAGCCGGACACCATGACCGGCAGCGCAATCCCCAGCATGAGGCCCAGCGTACCCAGCAGCATAGGCAGGCGCGCACCGACGCGGTCTATGAGCTTGCCGGCGTAAATGGCAAGCAACAAGGGGCACAGCGCGTAGAACGAGACCAGCACGCCGATCGCAAACGAGCTGGCGCCCAGATCCAGCGCGTAGAGGGAAAACACCACGCGGCTGCCGGTGAACGCCGCATGGTTCAATATGCACAGCAGTACGATCAGGTAAATCGCCATGGAATCGCAGTAACTGCGACCCCACAGGCCGCCGCGTTATTCTTGAGCGCCTATTTTAGTTTGTTTCGGCGGAAGCGCCGCGCGCCGCGCGGATTTTGCGGGTCAATCGGGCGCGGCGCCGGAAGCGCGTACGATTTCGCCCCACTTCTTGTTTTCCTTGACGATGAAAGCCTCGTAGTCTTTGGGGCCGATCGGCATCGGATACGAGCCGACGGTGGCGAAGCGCTCTACGACGTCGGGACTGTTCAAGACGCGCTGCATCACTTTATACAGTTGATCGACGATAGGCCGCGGAATGCCGGCGGGACCGGAGAGCCCGTACCACACGCCGTCTTCGAGACCCGGATACCCGGCCTCGGCCATGGTCGGCACGTCGGGAAAAATCGCGAAGCGCTTTTCGTTCATCGCCGCGAGGGCGCGCAGTTTGCCGGACTTGATCTGGCCGATCAGCGACGGCAGGCCGTCCATCATCATGTGTACCTGACCTGCCGCGAGGTCGATGACCGCCGGTCCGCTGCCCTTGTACGGCACGTGAGTCATGAGCGCGCCGGTCTTGATCTTGAACGCTTCGCCGAAAAGCTGCGGCGCGCTGCCGTTGCCCGAAGAACTGAAATAATATTTGCCGGGGTTCGCTTTGGTCAACGCGACGAATTCCTTCACCGTCTTCGCCGGCACGTCGGCATTGATCGCCATCATGGCCGGAATCAGCGACACGCCCGAGATATGCGTAAAGCCTTTCATCGCATCGTACGGCAGCTTCTTGTAGAGCACGGGCGCCGCCCCGTGCGTGGTGCTGGACGAGAGCATCAGCGTATAGCCGTCGGGCGTCGTCCCTGTCACGTACGTGCAGGCGATGATGCCGCCCGCGCCCGGCCGCCCTTCGACGACGACGTTCTGGCCGAGATACTCGGAGAGCTTCTGCGCGACAACGCGGCCGGTGAAGTCGGCGGCGCCGCCGGGCGGCACCGAAATCACGAGGCGCAACGGCCGCTCGGGAAACACCTCGGCGGCAAATGCAGGCAGAGCACACAACAGCATGGCCAGCGCGTACAGTCGTTTCATACAAAGCCTCCGGACACCGATCCGTAACTCAATGCAATGAGCGTACCAGCCGCGGTTCGGGCGGTTGCTAGGACGCGGAAGGGTAGCGCTTTTTCAATTCGTCGACGCTCGAGTTGACCGTGTAAACGTCGAGGATCTCGGTTTCCTCGTCGAGAATCTCGAACATGTGCACCGCATTGCCGGGAATGTGCACGATGGAGCCGGCCCGCGCGATGCGCTCGGCGCCATCCAGCGACACCCGCACGCCGCCGCGCAATATCATCGACACCTGCTCCGCCGGATGAAAATGCGGTTTGCCGCGCGAATTCGGTTTGACGACAACGCGCGTGAGCACCACTTTGTCGCCGACCCACGTTTGTCGCATCGTGCCCGCATGCGTGGTGAGGTTGGGATCCGACACCGCCTCGTTCGGGATGTCCTTCCAGTCGATCACGGTCGGCGCTTTGCCGAGCTGGCTCGCGACCCAATCGTAATAATCCATGCGTCGCCACTCCTCGTTTGTTGCCGTTCAGTATAAACCGTCCATCCGGGTGCAAGCCGCACTGCGATGGTGCCGGCGGTTATTGGTCGAGCTTCCCGATGCGCGCGTCGGCCACGCAGTGATGCGCCGGTTCATCGAACTTGAGCCGCGCGCGCGGCAGCCGCCGGACCATTGCCTCAAACGCCGGATAAGCTTTGCACAGCTCTTCCATGATGCCGTCAGGCAGCTGCAAACCGGCCTGCGCGGCCATGCGCCGGATTTCCTCCGGGGTCGACGGCGGCAGATCCTTCAAAGTCTGTGTGCCGGATTCGGGCTGCACGTAAGTGCGTGTCATTGGATCAATCCTTCGGCCGGGTGGCGCGTGTGAAAATCGGTCGCCAGCTGGTACGCGTGGCCGACCCGCAACAGCAAGGCCTCGGCGAAATGCTCAGTCGCGAGCTGCAGGCTCAACGGCAGGCCTTCGCGGCTGAAGCCGCACGGAATATTCATCGCCGGCTGGCCGCCGATGTTGAACGGCGTCGTGATGTTCGGCGGGCGCAGAAATTTGTCGAGCTTGTCAGGTTGCGCCGGCTCCGCCGGCGTCATCCATCCCGCCGTGGCGAGCACGTCATGGTCCTTGAACGCCCGCGTGAGTTCGCGCGCAAGCCACAGCCGCTGGCGCTGCGCCTGGAAATAATCTTCGGCGCGGATCAGCGCGCCCGCCAGCACTTTGTTGCGGAACATCAGCCCGAAATCCTGCGGCCGCGTGCGAAACTCGTGTTCGTACGCGCTGAACATTTCGGTGATCGATATCGTGGTCTTGCAATCCTGGTAGACGAGCAGATCCGAGAGCCTGATTTCCTCGACGATCGCGCCGGCATCCGCGAGAACCTTCAACGCTGCTTCTACCGCGGGCGCAACGTCGGGATGGCAGCGCTCGTCGCCGTCGTACCAGTGCCGCACCCAGCCGACGCGCACGCCGCGCACCCCGCCCGTTATATCGCGCAGGTAATCGACCGGCGCGCGCTTCACGCTCGTAATGTCGCCCTCGTCATAGCCCGCGATCGCGCCGAGTACGATTGCCGCATCCTCCACCGTGCGCGTCATCGGCCCGCAGGTGTCGAATGTGAAAGTGTTGGGCAACACGCCGCGCCGGCTCACCAAGCCGTAGGTCGGCTTGAGTCCCACGATGCCGCAGTTGGCCGCCGGCATGCGTATCGAGCCGCCCGTATCGGTGCCGATGGCCGCGGGGAGAAGGCCCGCCGCGACCGCGGCGCCCGGCCCGCTGCTCGTGCTGCCCGGGAGATAACCGGGCTTCCACGGATTCATCGCCGGCGGCCACGGCAGATCCCACGATGGTCCGCCGTGCGCGAATTCGTAGGTGGTCAGCTTGCCCATGAGCACGCCGCCCGCCGCCTTCATGCACGCTTCGACGGCGGCATCATGCTCCGGAACGTTGTGCCGCAGGATTTTCGATTGCCCGGTGGTCAGCACGCCGGCCGTATTGATCACGTCCTTCAGTCCGTACGGAATTCCGGTCAGGGCGCCGGGGCCCGGATGCATCAACCGCTTTTCGGCGGCCTTCGCGCGCGCGAGGGCGATGTCCGGCGTCTGCGTCACGAAGCAATGCAGGTGCGGCTCGTATTTTTCGGTCCTCGCGAAAAGGTCCCGCACGACTTCTACCGGCGACGCGGCGCGCGTGCGATAAAGATCCCGCAGGCCCGCCACGGTCGCATACTCCGGCACAGGCCGCGCGGCGGCGGTCGCACGCTGCGACACCGGCACGTTCACGTCTTGACGCCGTCGAATATCAGGCGCCGGTGCGCGAACTTCCATTCGCCGTTCACGCGCCTGATCGTGTCGGTATAGACGCCGGCGTGCGTCATGTGCGGGAGCGCACCGGGGTCGCCGTTGTAGCCGAACAGATAGCAGCGTCCGCGGATGGTCGTGTCATCGATCTTTTCAAGATGCAGGCTGCCGTTCCAGTGCCGGCGATAGAGGTGGGCGCGGGTCGCGAAATCCTTCTTTTTATATTCGACCAGCGCGGCGCGCCCGATCACGTCGAACGTGCCGTGCTGTTCGCCGTCTTCGGTGAAACAGCTCGCGTACCACTCGGCGTCGCCGGAATCGCTCGCGAGGTTGTAGGCGGAATAGAGATTGAGTATTTCCACGTAGTCCGCGGGATCGACCGCAAATTTCTTCATCGTTCACTCCGCCAGATTCATCGCGAACGATTATAGCGCGCGCGATTGCCCGATGTGCCGGGACACCTCGAAGTAGTGCACCGAGAAGAGGCGGTCGTCATCGGTCCAGCATTGGCGCGCCTCGAAACCCGCCGCGCGCGCAAGCGCCTGAAACTCGGCGATCCCGTACTTGTACGAGTTCTCGGTGTGGATGGTTTCGCCCGCACGAAACTCGAACGCCCGGCCGGCCATCGTTACGCGCTGCGCCTTGAGGCTCGTCAGGTGCATTTCGATGCGGCCTTCCGCGGCGACGTAGCGCGCGTCGTGGCGGAACGCGTGCAAATCGAAATCCGCATGGAGTTCGCGGTTGATGTGACGCAACACGTTCAGATTGAATTCGGCCGTCACGCCCTGCGCGTCGTTGTAGGCCGCGTCGAGCACCGCGGGATTTTTCTTGAGATCGACGCCGATCAGCGCGCCGCCACCCGCGCCGAGCAACGGCGCCCAGCGCGCGAGAAACGCCCGCGCCTCGACCGGCGTGAAGTTGCCGATGGTCGACCCCGGAAAATAAAGCACGCGGCGCGGCGTTGCGGGTTCGTCCGGCGGCAACGCGAATTCGCGCGCGAAATCGGCGCGCACCGCCACGACCCGCATGCCCGGAAACGAGTTCGCGAGCGCGTGGCAGGATGCCTCGAGCTGCTCGCGCGCGATGTCCACCGCCGTGAACACGCGCGGCTGGAGTTCCTCGAGCAACGCCCGCGTTTTTTCGCTGTTGCCGCAGCCGATCTCGATCAGCGCGCACTCGCGCCCGAGCAGGCCCGCCATCGCGCGCGCGTGCCGGCGCATGATCGCAAGCTCGGCGCGCGTAGGGTAATACTCGGGAAGCCCGCAGATCGCCTCGAATAGCTCGCAGCCGCGCGCATCGTAGAAAAACTTGGGCGAGATTTCTTTTTGCGGCCGGCAGAGGCCTGCCCGCACCTCGTCCAGCATGCTCTCCTGGGGCGGCAGCAACTCGTGAAAGGCTATTCGCCCGGCTGGTTGCACGATGAGGGCGCTCGAAGGACGGTGTTGATGAAGACGTTCCGCAGCGACGCTGGCAACGCAGGGCGGGAGCCGCACGCAGGGCGCTGCGCGGACTCTAGAGACCGGCGACGTTTACCCGACCGGCTTGCGGTCGACCTGGCTTTCCAGCCATTTCTTGATGCGGTTGGCGTCGCCGATGCGGGTCTGCTTACCCCATGAATCGAGCAGGACTATGATCACGGGCCGCGCGGCAATCTTGGCCTGCATGACAAGGCAGCGGCCGGCTTCGCTGATATAGCCGGTTTTCGACAAGCCTATTTCCCAGGACGAATTCGCATTCCTGACCAGACCGTTCGAATTGCGGAATTGCAGGTTGCGGCCTGCGGCAGTCTCGACCTCATGCGTCGAGGTCGTCGTGAATTCGCGGATCAGCGGATATTCGTAAGCGCCCTTGACCATTTTGACGAGGTCTTCCGCGGTCGACACGTTTTCGCTCGACAAGCCCGTCGAATCGACGAAGTGCGTACTGAACATCGAGAGTTCAACCGCCTTGCGATTCATCGCCGCCACGAACGCCGGCGTGCCGCCGGGGTAAGCGCGGCTTAGCGAGGCCGCCGCGCGGTTCTCCGACGACATCAGCGCCAGGCGCAGCATTTCGCGCCGCGGCAGGCCGGTGCCCGCGGCAAGACGCGATCCCGTGTGCTTGATCGAATCGTAATCCGCGGTATCGATGTAGATCGTTTCTTCGGCCGGCAACTTCGCGTCAAGCACCACCATCGACGTCATCAACTTGGTGATCGAGGCGATCGGCGTTTTGTTCTGCGTGTTCTTGCCGTAGATCGTGTGCCCGTCGTCCACGTCGACGACCAGCGCCGCGGACGACTTCAGATTAGGCGAGCCGGCGACGACGCCGACTGCAGCAGGATGATGCGCATGCACCGTGACATGCGCGCGCGCCGGGCGGGCGGATGATTTGGACGGATACTTGACGGAGACGCGCGTTTTGCCTTCGGCGGCGCCGCTTGCGGGGATGGCCAGCAAACCCAGCGTGCCGAGCGCACATCCGGCAAGACGCAAAATCTTTTTATTCATTGCCTGTGTCCTCCTGCCTGCATTCAGACGCGTCCGGGACGCACCCCCAACGAAGGCAATAACATAACAAAATTCGGCGGTTAGGGAAAGATGTTAATTAAAAAGCCGAGCTGGATAGCTGGAAACCGTTCTAACTGCCACTGTAAACGGCCCCGGGGTCCCGGCAACGTCGAAATAAGGCCGCCTTTACCGGCCGAATCCGCGACCAGGGTTGGAAGTGAAGCAGCGCGCCCTCCGACGGGATCCCCGGCTAACGCCGGTCCCGCAGACTGGAGCGTTTGGCGAGTCGCCTGTATGTGTGGTCATGCAGGTGATTGAGTATCGCCTTTTGAATAAACCTGGCCGCCTCGTTGGTGACGATTTCCCGCTCGTTGTCAAAAGTGACGATGTGATAACAGTCGCCGAGCCAGACCCCCTTTCGGGTCCCGCTCTGCACTTCTTTCAGAATCTGCTGGGAATTCCTCGGGGCCGTGGTTTCGTCGTCGATTGCATGCACGACCAGCAGATCGCTTTCCACCTGGTCGAGCGATTTGCGCAATGCCGCCATCATCTTGTTCGCCTCGTTAAGATAGCGGGCGGGTATCGCGGCGGCGCCGACTTCCGCCACGCCGTCCTTCTCGAGGGCGCGGGCAACCCGCCGCCGCATTTCCACATTGCGAATTCCGTACGGGTCTCGTTCCTTGTATTGCCAGTTCCGGCATCCAAGCCAATAAGCGATCCGCAAGAGCGGCGTGTACCATCCGATCGCCCAGCCGTCATAGCGCAGCATGGGGGAAAGCGCGACCATGGATAGCACGTCGGTGCGCTGCGTACAAGCCACCAACCCGAGCGTCGCGCCGATGCTGAGTCCGCAAATCGAGACCGTATCGTGGTTCTGGTAAAGGCGGCCGATTTCGTCATCGACAGCCTCGCTCCATTTTTCCCAGGATGGCGCTACGGCAGGCGCGATCTGACTTGCCGAGTAACCCGGTATTTCCAGCGCCGACACCGTATAGCCGAACTGCCCGAGCGCTTTCGGTATCGCCCCCAATTCGGCCGGCGTGCCGCACAAACCGTGAAGCAAAATCACCGCGTGCTGGTTATCACCGCCAATAACTAAGGTCTCTTCCATCTGGATCCTTTGCGTCCGTTGCGCTCACCGCGGTGTGAGCTCCGTTATTTGGCGCGCAACCCATTCTTTTCGCCGCCACCGCAGATGCTCGAGGTGGCCAGCCCGGCGACCGCGATCCTCCGACCCGTCTCCGCCGAACGCCCTGCGGC
>CAZEAX010000212.1:0-8287 GCA_964510405.1 uncultured Streptomyces sp.
CGCGCACCTGTCGCTGCGTCACGCGGTCGAGCGCGTAATGAATCTCCCCGCGATCGTCTACGGCGGCGTGGCGGTCGCCAACTCCGTCTCGCAGCGCACGCAGGACAACACCGCCGCCGCGCGCGCCGGCGTGATGGCGATCGGCCTGATGGCCGCGTCGTTCAGCCGCAGGCAGGAAGCGGAAGCCGACAAGGTCGGCGTGGAGTTCATGTCGCGCGCGAAATACGATCCGGACGGCGTGCTGCGCCTGCTCGATAAATTCGTGCAGCTCGCGGGCGCCAAAGAGACCGGCTACCTCGACTCGCATCCGGGATTCGCGGAACGGCTGGCGAACGCCGCGCCCACCGTGAAGAACCAGCAATACGACATGGTCGCGGCGACGCTCGCCGGGCAAAAGCGCTGGAAGCCGCTCGCCGCGCTGGCCGACCAGTGGGTGGCGACCAACCCGGCCAGCGCGGGCGCGTGGTATTACCGCGGGCTTGCGCTGCGCGGGATGCGCCGGCCCGGCGCGCTGGCCGCGTTCGAGAAATCCGCCGCCTACGATCCGAATTTTACGAACGGCCGGCTCGAGCTGTGCGTCGAGCTCTACCGGCAGAAACGCGAGCGCGACAGCGTGATCTGCTCGGAGGCAATTCCGACGGGCGACCTGCACGACGAGTACGAAGCGCGGACGTTCCAGCACCCGGTCATTGCCGCGGGGCTCACGTCCGGCCCGACCATAGGCACGACCAGCGCGCAGTTGTTGCAGGACGTCGCCGCGCTGCGCGGCAAGCCGCCGGCGCCGGCGACGACTGTCACGCCGATCCCGGTCAACGTGGCGGCGCAACCGGCGCCGCCGCAATCTCCACCCGCGCGCTGATGCGCGCGATCAGCGCGCGGCGGCGGCCGCGAGATTCGCTTCCTGCGCGAGCTTCGCCCAGCGCCTGATGTCGGTCTGCAAAAAATCCGCGAACTCGCGCGGCGATTCGACGGGCGCCGGATCCAGTCCGTAACTCAACAATTTGTCCTGCGTGTCGCGGCTCTTCAGAATCTGCGCGATCTCCTGGTTCAACTTCGAGATGACCGCCGCCGGGGTGCCGGTGCGCGCCATGATGCCGAACCAGGCGGTGATGTCGAAACCGGTGTAGCCGAGCTCCGCGATCGTCGGCACGTCGGGTGCGAGCAGCGAGCGCTTCGCGCTGGATATGCCCAGCGCGCGCAGCCTGCCCTGTTTGACGTGCGGCAGCGCCGACACGACGTTGGTGAACCCCGACACGACCTGGCCGCCGAGCAGGTCGTTCAATGCGGGTGCATTGCCTTTGTACGGAATGTGCACGAGCCTGATTCCGGCTTCGATCGCGAACGCTTCCATCGCGAGGTGGCCGGACGTGCCGCCGCCGGAGCTCGCATAGGTGAGCTGGCCCGCGCGCGCTTTGGCGAGCGCGATGAACTCGCGCACCGTGCGCGCCGGCAGGGATGGATGCACGACGAGCAACTGTCCCGCCCTGGCGATCAGCGAGACCGGCTGGAAGTCCGCCGCAAAATCGTACGGAAGCTGCGGGTGCAGCGCGTGGTTGATCGCATTCGTGCTCGTGGCCATCAGCAGCGTATAGCCGTCGGCCGGCGCCTTCGCCGCGAGTTCGGTGCCGATCTGCGCGCTCGCGCCCGGCTTGTTGTCGACGATCACGGCCTGGCCGAGTGCGCCGGTCAGGCGTTCGGCGACGAGGCGGCCGACGATGTCGGTCGAGCCGCCCGCGGGATAGGGCATGACGAGACGCACGACTTTGGCGGGATAAGTTTGCGCAGACGCGGCGTGCGAAAAGCCGAACGCGAGCGCCATGCAGGCTGCAACGGCCGCGCCGCGCATTGTTATCGGCATGCGAGCAGTCCCGCGATCTCGCGCATATTGCCGATGCGATCGACCCGGCGCAGGGTTTCCAGTGCTTGCCTGGCGCCCGCGCCGCCCAGATAGCGTGCGGACTGGCTCAGGAACTTGGCGTCGACTGCGGACTGCGGAATCGGCGCGACACGGCCCGGCGGATACTCGCTCAGGAGCGCGTGCGTGTGCCCGCCGCGCATATGCACGGTGAGGAGGTGCGGCCAGCAGCGCGGAAAATCCCTTTCGAGCTCCGCGTCGTGCACGACCTCGACTTTCCGCATGAGCGCCAGCGCGCGCGGATCGCCGCTGGCGAAATTGACGATCTCGGCAAGCTCGACGTTGCCTTTTGTCAGCGCGAGCGCAATCGCATACTGATGACTGACCACCGCGTCGAACGGCGAATTGAGCTGCGGACGGCTCGACACTTCGATCGATTGCCGGAACGTTCGCAGCGTGATTTTTTCGATGGCGGCCGGATCGATCGCGAATCGGCGCTTCAGCTCGAGCGCCGCCTCGACGGGTCCGTGCACGAAGCGGCAGGTCGGATAGGGCTTGATCGTGGTCTCGGCGAATTCATAGCGCACGCCGAGTCCGTCGACGAGCCGGTCGAGATCGCACTCGGGGGCCATCACCTTGCAGAAGCCGAACGGACCTTCGATGATCGCCGCCGGTCCGCGCACGCCTTCCGCGCGCAATTGCGCCGCCATCACGCCCGATTGCGCGCCGCGCGCGCCGTGAAATGCCGAATCGAGCATCGAGCCGTCGATCTGATGCTGGCGCAGGCCCGCGGCCGTCGTGCCGGCCAGCCCGAATGTCTCGGCGATCGCATCGGCATCAAGGCCCAGCAGACGCGCCGCCGCCGCGGCGGTGCCGAACACCGTGCAGGTGCCCGTATTGTGAAATCCCTTCGCATAATGGCCCGGACTCACCGCGGCCGCGACGCGCTCCGCGACTTCGTAGCCGGCGATTACCGCGGACAAAAACGTTTCACCGTCGAGCGCGTGCTTCTCGGCGAGCGCGAGGGCGGCGGCGACGACCGGACTGCCGGTATGCAGCGTGCCGGGCTCGTACGTGTCGTCGAAGGTGTGGATGCGCGCGTGCAATGCGTTGATGAAGGCCGCGCCTGCCGCCGGCAGCTTCTCGCGCGTGCCGACGACGGTTGCTTCGTCGCCGCCTCCCCACAGCGCCGCCGCCCGCCGTGCGCCGGCGCACGCTTCGACGTCGATTCCCGAATACATCACGCCGATGGTGTCGACGAAGTGATCGACGACTTTGCCGCGCAGTTCGGGCGCGAGGTCGCGCCACCGGACGGCGGCCGCAAATCGGGCGAGCGCTTTGCCGTGTTCCATGAGTTTTCGCTCAGCGCAGATCGAGCGTCGGCACGAGCTTGCGCCAGCGCTCGATGTCCCTGCGCATGTACCGGGTGAATTCCTCGGGTGTGCTGCCGACGATCTCCGCGCCTTCGGACGCGAGCCGCTCGCGCACGTCGGGCGCCTTGATCGCCTTCACGAGCTCGCGATTGAGCGCGCCGATGATCTGCGGCGGCGTGCCGGCGGGCGCGGCCGCGCCGTACCACGACGCGGCTTCGTAGCCGGGATAGCCCGACTCTGCGACCGTCGGCAGCTCCGGCAGCAGCGGCAGGCGTTTCGCGCTCGTTACCGCGAGAGGGCGCAGGCGGCCGGACTTCGACAGCGCGAGCACCGAGATCAGATTGTTGAACATCAGCTGCACGTGGCCGCCGACGAGATCGGTCACCGCGGGCGTGCCCCCTTTATACGGCACGTGCACGATGTTGATTTTCGCCACGACCTTGAACAATTCGCCGGCGAGATGGGTCGCCGATGCGGTGCCGGCCGAGGCGAACAGCAGTTCGCCGGGCCGCTTGCGCGCGAGCTCGACGAGTTCGCGCACGTTCTTCGCGGGCACGCTCGGATGCACGACGAGCAGATAAGGCGAAATCGCGAGCAGCGAGATCTCGGCGAAATCGTTGATCGGGTCGTACTTGAGGTTCTTCTGCACGGCGGCGTTGATCGCGTGGCTGTTGGTGAGCATCAGGAACGTGTAGCCGTCGGGCGGCGCCTTCGCCGTGAGTTCGGAACCGATCATCGTGCCCGCGCCCGCGCGATTGTCGGGCACCACCGTCTGGCCGAGCGCTTCGGACATTTTCTGGCCGACTGCGCGGCCGATCGTGTCGACGCCGCCGCCGGGCGCGGCCGGAATGATCATGCGGATCGGTTTTGCCGGATAGCTTTGCGCGGCGGCGAACGGTGCGCCGATGAGCGCAAGCGCGATCGATACGGCAACGCGCCGTGGCGGGGACGGCTTAGTCACGGTCATGATCGCGACGCGCGCATGCCGCCCGAACCGGGCGTGAGCAGCTGCATCACGTCGCCCTTCTTGAGTTTTACCGGCGTCTTGTCCGCAATCGCCTTGTCGTTCAACAGGATCGCGCCGGTCTTGCCGTCGCCGCCGCCGAGCAGCCCTTTCGGCGGCAGGCCCAGCTTGCCGTGCGAAGCGCGCACGATCATCTGCGCGTCGGAGATCGCTTCGAACGCGAATTCCTGCCCGCAGCCGCCGTTGAATTCGCCGGCGCCGCCGGAATCGCGGCGAATGCGCTTGTGCAGCACGCGCACCGGCACGCTCGCCTCGAGAATTTCCACCGGCAGGTTCGACGAGTTGGCGGGAAAGCTCGCGCAATTGAGGCCGTGCTTGTGCGCGCGCGCGCCCATGCCGCCCATTACGAACATCGATTCGGAAAACGCGCGGTCCTCGCGCGAGCGCCCGGAAAACAGCACCGCGAACTTGTTGCCCGATTCGGCGATCAGCTTGTCTTTCAATACGCCCTGCAGCGCTTCGACGATCGCGTCGGGGATGAAATGGCCGCTGCTCGACTTGAGCCGCACCGGCGCGGGAAAGCGCGGATTCAAAAACGTGCCTTCCGGCGCGCGCACCCTGATCGGCGCGAACGTGCCGTCGTTGTTCGGCAGCGCCGGGCACAGCAGCGACTTGATGATGTAGACGCTCCACACGTGAGTGTAGACGAGCGTGCAGTTGACGCCGACGTCCTGCTGTTGGGAGGTGCCGGTGAAGTCGATGTCGAGCTCGCCGCCGCGCGCCGTGACCGCGACCTTGATTTCGAGCGGCGTGCCCGCGCCTTCGATCAGCGTCTCGCCGTGATAGGTGCCGTCGGGAATCTCCGCGCGGATCGCGTTGCGCATCGTGCGCTTCGAGTGCGACGTGATCGCCGCGCCGAGCACGCCGAGATCGCGCATGCCGGTGTCGGCGAGGAAGCGGCCGAGTTCGCGCTGCATCACCTGGCAGCCCGAGATGAGGCCGCGCAGGTCGCTCGAAATCTGCAGCGGTACGCGCACGTTGGCTTTGAGCAGATCGAAGAACGTCGCGTTTTCGCGGCCCTCTTGCATGATTTTGGTCGGCGGGATGATCAGGCCTTCTTCGTACACTTCCCTGGGCGACGCCGACAGGCAGCCGCCGATATCGCTCATGTGCGCCATGCATTCGGCGAAGCCGACCAGACGGTTGCGGTGGAAGAGCGGGGCAACGACCGCGACGTCGTTCAGATGCCCCATGATCCACCACGGATTGTTGGTGATCAGCATATCGCCGGGTTTAAGGCTTGCTTGCGGAAAATGCTTGAGCAGCTCGCGCGCGGCGATCGAGTTGGTGCCGATCTTGGACGCGACGCCGGCGTCGGAAATCAACAGCCGGCCGGCGGGATCGAGCAGCAGGGCGCCGAAGTCGCGCGCTTCGACGACGATCTTCGACATCGACGTGCGCAGGATCGCGTACGCGGCTTCGTCGACGACGGTGATGAGCCGGCTCCACAGCACTTCGAGGTCGACCGCGCTCAGCCGGCCGTTCACGGGCTTGCTACGGGACGAGTGCGGCCGCATCGCGTTCCTTCTCCCGGTGAATTCGCGTTCCGCCGCGCCCGCCGAGCGTGACGCGCAGATCGCCGCAGCGCGTGATGACGCCAGCCGCCTGCGGACCGAGGTAAACCGTCGACTCGCGTTCTTCGATGACAGCCGGTCCCTTGAACGCAAAACCCGCCGGCAGCGCATAGCGGTCGTAGACCGGGCAGCTCACGAACTTGCCTTTCTCCGGGACGTAGACCGCGCGGCGGCCCTTCACCGGTGTGCCGCGCGGCGATTTTTTCAGCGCGAAATCCGCCTGCGCGCCGCCGTCGGCGGCCGTCACGCGCACGCGCCAGCGCACGGATTCGAGCCGGTCGTGCTCGGCGAGCGCGTGATAGCGCTTCGCATAGGCGGCGCCGAAACTGCCGGCGATGCGCGCAATTCCCCTGCGGTCGAGCCGGCCGCGCGCAATCGGCACGTACAGCTCGTAGCTCTGGCCCTCGTAGCGCACCGCGACTTCGCGCGCGACTTCGAAGCGCCGCGCGCCCGGTGCGCTGCTGCGCACGATGCGGGCCGCTTCTTCCTCCATCGCCGCGAGCATCGCGTTGGTCGCCGCGAGATCGCCTGCGAAGAGCGGGTCGATTTTTCCGTGCAGCAGTTCGAACGACGGCTTGGCGACCAGAAAGCCGAGCGCCGACATCACGCCGGCGCGCAGCGGATACAGCAGTTCATGCGTGCCGAGCAGTTGCGCGACGCCGTACGCGTGCACGGGCCCGGCACCGCCGTACGCGAACAGCGTGAAGCGCCGCGGATCGTTGCCGTGCTCGAGACAATGCACTTTGGCGGCGCGCGCCATGTTGGCGTTCACGACGCGATGAATCGCGCAGGCCGCTTCTTCGACCGACAGCTTGAGCGGCTTCGCAACGTGGCGGCCGATCGCTTCGCGCGCGCGCGCCACGTCGAGCCGCATGTCGCCGCCGAGAAAAAAGCCGTCGGACAAATAACCCAGCACGAGGTCGGCGTCGGTGACGGTCGGCTGCATGCCGCCGAGACCGTAGCATGCGGGGCCCGGCGAAGCATTGGCGCTCTCGGGGCCGATCTGCAGCATGCCGATTGAATTCACGTGCGCGATGCTGCCGCCGCCCGCGCCGATTTCGATCATCTCGATCACGGGAATCTGCAGCGGCAGACCGCTGCCTTTGGCGAAGCGGTAGACGCGGCCGAATTCGAAATTGTTGGCCTTGAGCGGCTTGCCGCCGTCGATCACGCAGATTTTCGCGGTCGTGCCGCCCATGTCGTACGCGATCAGGTCGGGTTCGCGGGCGGCGGCGCCCAGGGCGGCCGCGGCGATCGCGCCGCCGGCCGGCCCGGATTCCGTGAGCCGCACGGGAAATCGCGCCGCGGTCGCCACGTCGACCACGCCGCCGTCGGAAGTCATGATCGAGAGTTCGCACCGAACGCCCAGTTCCGCGAGTGCATGCGCGAGGCGGTCGAGATAGTTTTTGACGACCGGCTTCACGTACGCATTGGCCGTCGTCGTGCTGATGCGCTCGTACTCGCGCAGGTCCGGCATCACTTCGCACGACAGCGACACGCCGACGTCCGGCAGCGCGCGCGCGAGCAATTCGCCGATGCGCCTTTCATGCAAGGCGGTGGCATAGGAATGCAGGAGGCACACGGCGACGCTCTCTACGCCGAGCGCCCGCAGCTTGTCGACGATGCCGGCGACTTCGCGCTCGTCGAGCGGGGTGACGATCTCGCCGCGATGGTTCGCGCGCTCCGTGACTTCGAACACGAGTTCGCGCGGCACCAGCGGCGCGGGCACTTCGATGTCGACGTCGTAGATGTCGTAGCGGCTCTCGCGCCCCATTTCAAGCACGTCGCCAAAGCCGCGGGTGACGATTGCCGCGGTTTTCGCGCCGCGCCGCTCGATCAGGCAGTTGGTGACGAGCGTGGTGCCGTGCACGACGCGCGCCACCTGCGCCGGTGCGATGGCATGCTCAGTGAGCAGCGTTTCGATGCCCGTCATCACGCCGCGCGCGAGGTCCCCGTAATCGGTCAGCACCTTGGCGGCAAGAATGCCGGAAGTGCCCGGGCCGAGCGCCGCGATGTCGGTGAAGGTGCCGCCGATGTCGACGCCGACCGTAAAGGTGCGCGCGGCCGTCGTTTTTTTTGCCGTCGCCATGTGCCTACAACGGAATTTCGACGTCGAGCATCGGTGCGTGCTGCTGCGCGCCGTAGACGTCCGTGTCGCCGATGTCGCCGGACGAGACGCAGCGCGGGATCGTGCCTTTGAACGCGAACGCCGCCGGGTAAGGCGTGAACAGCACGTCTTTGGCGTCGACGTTGTAGAGGCGCGCGAAGAGTTCCGGGCACAGCACGCCGCTTTTCTCGACCTTGTCGTACATCTCGCGCGTATCGAACATGATGTCGATCGTGACTTCGAACGGTCCCGCGTTCTTGCTCTTGCACACCTTGGCGATTTCGCTGAGCCTGGCCATGGTCAGTGCACCTCTTCGTACTCGATCGGGAACATCGAGTACGGGCTGTCGGGTTT
>CAZEAX010000213.1:0-8275 GCA_964510405.1 uncultured Streptomyces sp.
CGCTCGACTGCCTGCGCAGCCTGTTCTTCAACATGCTCGCGCTGAGCAACAACCATTCGTGGGACCTCGGCGCGCAGGGAATACTGGCGACGCTCGCTGAGGTGAAAGCGCGCGGTTTCACCTACGCGGGTACGGGCGAGAATCTCGCGCAGGCGGTGCTGCCCGGTTATCGCGACACGCCGGCCGGCAAAGTCGCGCTGGTGTCCATGGCGTCCGGCGCCGTCAGGGAAGGCGCGGCGGCGACCGGCGCGCGTGCCGGGGTGAACGAAGTCAAAGTGAATGCCGGCACCGTCGACGACAGCGATGCCAAACGCATACTGTCGGCGATCCGCGAAGCGGCGCGCAACGCGGCGTACGTGATTTGCTACCAGCATAACCATTACTGGGAGAAAGATTTTCGCGCGACGCCGCCATGGCAGCGCCACTGGGCGCGTCTGTGCATAGACGCCGGAGCGAGCGCCTTCGTCAGCCATGGCGCGCCGCTGCTGCAGGGCATTGAGATTTATCGCGACCGGCCGGTTTTTTACGATCTCGGAAGTTTTATTTTTCAGTCGAAGACCGAGGTCGGCTATTATCCGCCGGAGGTCTGGGAAAGCGCGGTTGCCGATTGCCGGTTCGAAGATGGCAGGCTGGTGGGGCTTGAACTGCTGCCCGTCGTGCTCAATGAACGCGGCGACAGCGGAGAGTCGTTCTTTGCGACCCGCGGCCGCCCGCGGCTTGCGCACGGCGTCGACGCAACGCGCGTGCTCGACCGCTTGCGGAACCTGTCGTTGCCGATGGGAACCGAGATCAAAATCGAAGCCGGCGTCGGCCGGGTCGCGATCTGAGGCGAATAGAAATTTAAGGACAACGATATGCCTGTGCAAAACGCAAGGTTTCACCGGGCGGGTGCCGTGCCGGCGATAGAAGTGATTGCCATGCCGGCGCCGCTTGGCGCGGAAGTGCGCTGCGGCGATCTGCGCGCACTCGATGAAGCCGGGATCGCGGCACTGCGCGAAGCCTGGCTCGCGCATCTCGTTATCGTCATTCGCGGCCAGACCCTGACGGATCCGGAACTGATTGCGTTCGGCCGGCGGCTGGGCGAACTCGATCTGGCGCCGCTCGCCAAGACCGGCAATGAAAAAGCCCGCGCGCACGAAGAGGTCATCGTCGTTTCTAACGTCATGGAGGACGGCAAGCCGATCGGCGTCTTGCGCGACGCGGAAGTCGTGTGGCATTCCGACAACTCATATCGCGACGTGCCGTTGTCTTTCAGCGCGTTGTATTCGCTGGAAGTGCCGCCGGCCGGCGGCAATACCGGCTTCGCCAACATGTATCGCGCGTTCGAAACATTGCCCGCCGATCTGCGCCGCCGCATCGACAAGCTCACGATCAAGCACGACATGACTTACAACAGCGCGGGCGATTTGCGCGAAGGCTTCGAACCGGTATCCGACGTGCGAGACGCGCCGGGGCCCCGTCATCCGATCGTCCGCACGCACGCCGAGACCGGCTACAACGCTTTGTACCTCGGGCGTCGGCCGAATGCGTACATCGACGGTTTGCCGGTGGAGGAATCCGAGCGGCTGCTCGACGCGCTGTGGTCGCACGCAACGCAACCGCAACTCACGTGGCATCACCAGTGGCGCGCCGGCGATCTGCTGATGTGGGACAACCGCTGCGTGATGCATTACCGCGCGCCGTTTGACGGCGGCGCGCGTCGGGTGATGCATCGGATCCAGGGCAAGGGCGACAAGCCTGCGCAGCGTGCGGACGCCAAAATGACACCGCATCCGCGCAGCAGTTTAGCGGCGCGCTGAGTTCAGCGTTCCTCTACGTCCTTGATTTTGACGGTGTGGCGTCTGCCGTCGAACTTGTACGCGCGTTTGCCGCTGCGCGGATATTCGGAGACGTCGGTCGGTTTGCGCGTTCCGCCTAGCAGGTAGATCAGCGGTTCGCCGTAGGGGTTCGCAATTGCGTGCGGCACCGACTGTGCGGTGAACCCCATGAAGTCGCCCGGACCGATCTTGTGCTTGCGCCCGCCGATCTCGGTCACGCCGCGTCCCGCAAGTACGTAGACGAATTCCTCGTCGCAGTAATGCGTGTGGTATTCGGTCGATTCGTCGCCCGGATTGATGCGCACGAGGTGCACGCCGATGTCGCGCATGCCTGTCGCATCGCCCAGCGCCTTGTAATTGCGGACCGCGCGCTTGTTGAGCATGTGAACGCGGCGGATCTCTTTCATCGATTCGATCGCCGCCGCTTTGAGCAGCGGGGCGGGTTTGCGTTTCTTGGCGGGCATCGCGGGTCAATCCGGCCGCTGCAGGTCGGCGACCATCGCGGCCATGAAGCGGCCGGCTTCGCCGCCGGTGACCGCGCGGTGATCGAAAGTCACCGATAAAGGCAGCACGCGATGCACGGCCGGCTTGTCGTCGACGGCGACGACTTCCTTGCGCACGCGACCGGCACCGACGATCGCGACGGTGGGCGGCAATACGATTGGCGATGCATAACGTCCGGCGATCGGACCGAAATTTGAGAGAGTAATCGTATTCGCGCGCAAATCCTCCGGCGGCACTTTGCGCTCTCGCGTGTCCTGAATCAGCTTGGTCAACGCGGCGTTCAGATCTGCGGGCGAGCGCTGCTCGACATTGCGCAAAACTGGCACGAGCAAGCCATCGGGCGTATCGACCGCTATGCCGACATCGACATTTTTGATCAATCGCCGGCCGACGGCCTGGCTGTCGTACCACGCATTGAGCGCAGGTTCGGCGCGGCATGCCGCCACCAGCGCGCGCATCAGCCGCAGCATGATGCTGGTGCCCGGCGGCCACGCGTTGATGTCGGCGTCATCCATCAAAGTGGCGGACGCGACTTCCGCGTGCGCCAGCGTCATGCTTTGCGCCATGACCTTGCGCACACCGCGCAACAGTTCCTGGGGGCCGAGGTCGGCGAGTATGCGCGCAGCGCGCTGCACGTCGTTGGCGGTGATCAGGCCGTCGGCGCCCGTCGGCGTCACCATTGCCAGATCGACATTCACCTTGCGTGCGAGCGCGCGCACCGCGGGTGTCGCCTTGATGCCATGCGCGAGCGGTGTCGCCGCAGCCGGCGCATCAGCCATCACTTTCTGGCCGACTTCCATTTTGCCGACCACGGTGCCCGAATCCGTGTCGTCGCCGCCTTCGAATGCGACGAGCGGCTGGCCGACGTGCGCAACATCGTGCGCGTCGCCGTAAAGTTTTATGATCTTGCCCGCGTACGGCGAGGGGATGTCGACGATGGCCTTGGCCGTTTCGACTGAAGCCAGCGGCTGGTCGATGGCGACGGTGTCGCCGGCCTTCACGTGCCAGGTGACGATTTCCGCTTCCTGCAGGCCTTCGCCAAGATCGGGGAGTTTGAAAATTTTCATTATTTAGAACCCGTGATTGAGCAATTGGGCGATTGAGCGATTGAGAAAAAGCGAAGCGTCCTTCTTTAAGCTTAATCGCTGAATCACTTAATCACCCAATAACGCTCTTATGAAAATTCAAGCACTTTGCGCACGGCGGCGGTGATCTGCGCCTTGCTCGGCAGGTAGTGGTGTTCGAGCCGCGACAGCGGCACGACGATATCGGGCGCGGTCACGCGTTGCACCGGCGCAAGCAAAGTGAGCAATCCATGTTCGGCGAGATGGGCGGCAATTTCGGACGCGATACTGCAATGCCGCGGTGCTTCGGTCACGATCACGCAGCGGCCGGTCTTCGCTACGGAAGCCAATATCGTATCGAAGTCGATCGGCTTTAATGTCGCGACGTCGATGACTTCGGCGGCGATGCCTTGCTCGGCGAATTCGTCGGCAGCCTGCAACGTTTCGTAGACCATCGCGCCCCAGCTCACCAGCGTCACGTCGGTGCCTTCGCGCAGCGTGTAGCACGCGTCGAGCGCGAGACCCTGCCCGTCATCGGCTACTTCTTCCTTGAAGAGGCGATAGAGGCGCGTCGGTTCGAGAAACACCACCGGATCCGGATCGCGGATCGCCGCGAGCAAGAGACCGTAGGCGCGTTTTGGCGATGATGGATACACGACGCGAATGCCGGGTATGTGCGCAAACATCGCGTCGGGGCTTTCGGAATGATGTTCCGGCGGATGAATGCCGGCACCGCACGGCGTGCGCAGCACCATCGGGCAGGAGAGGCGCCCGCGCGTGCGATGGCGCAGGCGTCCCGCGTGATTGAGGATTTGATCGATGACCGTATACGAAAAGCCGGAGAACTGGATTTCGGCGACGGGCTTCAAGCCTTCCGCCGCCATGCCTATGCTCATGCCGGCGATCAGGTTTTCCGCGAGTGGCGTGTCGATCACGCGCCCGGGACCGAACTTGTCGAGCAGCCCGAGTGTTGCGCGGAACACGCCGCCGTCGCGGCCGACGTCCTGCCCCAGTACTACGACCTCGGCGTCGTCTGCCATCGCGCGGTGCAGCGCGAGATTGACCGCTTCGACGAGAGTAATTTGGGCCATGCCTACTTCCCGAGGATCGCGGCGCGCTGCGCGAAATACGCCGCGGGCAGCGTCGCATACAGGTGGTCGAACATCTGTTCAAGCGGCGGCGGCGGGGTGTCGATATAAGCTTGCGCTGCGGCCTGAACCTGTTCGTTGCATTGCTTCAGCAGTGCTTCCTCGCGTGCCTTGTCCCACGCACCGGTTTCACTCAGGTAGTTGCGCAGCCGCAGGATCGGCTCGCGTTTCCAGGCGTCGGCAACTTCCTCGGGCGGCCGGTAACGCGACGCGTCGTCGGCCGTGGTATGGTCCGCGAGTCGATAGGTCACCGCTTCGATTACGATGGGCCCGCCGCCCGCATGCGCTTTGGCGAGCGCCTCTTTGACGGCATGATGAACCGCGATCACGTCGTTGCCGTCGATTTGCACGCCGGCGATGCCGGCGGCAAGCGCTTTCTGCGCGAGCGTTTGCGCTGCGCTTTGGGTCTTGCGCGGTACCGAGATCGCCCATTGATTGTTGGTGACGAAAAATATCACCGGCAGCTGCCAGGTCCCAGCCGCGTTGAGGCTCTCGTAAAAATCGCCTTTAGAGGTCGCGCCGTCGCCGATCATGCACACCGCGGCGCGTTTCTCTTTGCGCAGTTTCATCGCATAGGCGACACCGGTCGCATGCAGGCACTGCGAGGCGATTGTGATGCACACTGGAAAGTCCTTGCGCGGCACTGCGAAATCGCTGCCGCGCTCGTCGCCGCCCCAGTACAACAGCAGTTCCTGCATCGTGACGCCGCGCATGATCTGCACGCCGTTTTCGCGGTAGGTACACAGGAACACGTCGTCTTTCGCCATTGCGGCGCCAATGCCGGCTTCGACGGCTTCCTTGCCGAGCAGGGACGCATAGGTACCGAGCTGGCCGGTGCGCTGCAGCGCAATTGCCTTGGTGTCGTAAGTGCGCATCAGAACCATGGCCTTGTAGAGCGCCGCGAGTTTCTCCTTGTCCCGGGCGAACGCCGGCAGCGGAGATACTATCTTGCCCTGCGCGTCGAGAAACTGCAGGTATTCGATCTGGAATGAGGCGGCGATGGTCATGCGGTGTTTTCCGCGCTTATTCTAACCGGAAACCGGATGCGGTCGCGGCGCCCGGCGGTCAGCCGTAGCTGCAGACCACGGCGCCGATCCGGGAACGGTTTTACAATAAGAACCACAGACAACGAATAGCCGGCCGTCCCCAGGGAGACCATGCATTTCAGACTGCTTTTCGGCGCGTGGATGCGGTTGCTGCGGGAGCATGGCCGCCATATCCCGTTCGACAAAGCAGGCAGGGCGGCGATACTGACTTTCGCCAGTGCCTGTTATTCGATCCAGAATTTTTTTCAAAATGCGCTGTATCGCGAGGCGCTCGAGCGCGTCGAACTCGCGGCCCCGCCGATTTTCAACATCGGCCACTGGCGCTCCGGCACGACTTTGCTGCACGAGTTGTTATGCCTGGACGAACGCCATGCCTGGGCCAGTACTTACGCCTGCATGAATCCATCGCACTTTTTGATTACCGAGCGCGCTGCGCAACGTCCCACCGGCGGGCAGGCGGCGGTGAAACGACCGATGGACGATATGACCATCTCGCCGGCTTCGCCGCAGGAGGACGAGTTTGCGCTGTTCGCGCTCGGCGCGCCGTCGCCGTATGCCCACTGGATGTTTCCGTGGAATCTTGCCAATCACGAGGAGTATTTCGATCTCGCCCGCGCGACCAGCATCGAGCGCGAGCGCTGGAAGTCGATCTTTTCGAAATTCGTAAAGCAACTCACGCTGCGCGATCCGCGGCGGCTGGTCATCAAATCCCCGCCTCACACGTTTCGCGTCAAGTTGCTGTGCGACATGTATCCGGATGCGATATTCATCCACATCGTGCGCGATCCGTACGTCATGTTCGCTTCGACGCGGCATCTGTATCTGAAGATGTTCGAGCTCTACGCGCTCACCGGTTATTCGATGGCGGCACTAGAGGAGTATATTATTCGAAACGGGATTTGCATGGAGCGTTTGCTCGACGCGGCGATTCCGGATTTGCCCGCAGGCCGCTATCACCGGATCCGTTACGAAGATCTGATTGCTTCCCCGATCGACCAAATGAGCGAGATGTATGCGAAGACCGGCATGGGAGATTTCGAGCATGTGCTGCCTGCGATCCGGAGCTATTTTGAGCGTAATGCCGATTACCGGGAAAATCGCCTTGAGCTTTCCGGGGAAGACATTGAACGTATATCCCGGCACTGGAACCCTATGTTCGACAAATACGGCTACCCGCTGCGCACACCGGCGACCTGATTATTTTGACCACGCGGAATCGATTTGACAGGCACCCGGTGAAATCTCTGCTCTTTGGCGTTGTCATCGCTCTCGTCCCGGGTGCCGCTTTTGCGTACATAGACCCCAACGCAGGCGGGATTTTGTACCAGATTGTGACGCCGGTGCTTATCGCAATAATCGTATTCTGGACTTTCCTGAAGCAGAAATTGAAGGCGGCGTGGATGCGGATATTGTCTGCATTCCGCAAGTCCGGCGACGTCTGAGTTCGCCGAACCGATATGATCCGCGAATCCGCTTGGCGGAATTATTCCTGGTGGCGCGGCACCACGGAAGTCTGTCTGTTGTGGCTCATATTCGTCACGGTCCTCCAAATCCCCTTAGACCTTCTGAGCGGGTTGGACGGTTACCTGATGTATATGACCCCGGCAGAATTGTTCCACGGTGTCAGCGTAATCCTGCTGGTAGACGTCGTGGCGGTCGTTGGAGTTGCCGTGGTTCCCAGCCTGCTGGCCGGCGTGCTTGTAATTACGCGACGAATTCGCGCGGATAGCATGACGCGCTGGCTGACGATTTTGCACGCGGCCGCCTTTGTCATTTTGTCGAGCTATTGGCTGGCAAGGGCAATCAGGAACTGGATGGGGTCGCTATTCGGCGCCAATGACGCAGCACTGTGGGCCGTCTTTACGGTATTGATATGCCTGACTGTCGTCGTGGCAAAGTTCCGCCGCAAGTCGATCGTTGAGGATTTCCGCAACCGGATCCTGTCGCTGCGCGCAATCGCCATCCCGGTCCTGTTGCTCGCGGTGGTCGGAGTCCTGTCGAGCGACCTTTCCGTATATGACTACGAGCAGTTGAAGGTTCGCGAACGGGCGCATGCCGTCAAATTCAGGCCGAATATCATTCTCGTCACGGTCGATACGCTCACGGCGGAGGATATGTCCCTGTACGGATACGCGGTTGAGACCACGCCGAATCTGGAGCGGTTTGCGGCTGTGAGCCACGTGTTCGACCATTTTTTCGCGAATTCGAATTTTACGACCCCCGCGATTACTTCGCTCTTGACGGGAAGACTCGTCGATTCGCATCGAGTGTTCCAGCTCGAAGGCCGGTTACGTGTGGGCTCCGAGCGGCAAAACTTCGTTCAGCTGCTGAGCGACGCAGGATATTTGACGGCTGCATTCGTCGCAAATCCGTATGCCCATCCGCTTCATACGCGCATGTCCGGCAGCTTCGATTACCTAGCGGTACCGCCACGCCGGGGAGCGTGGGGCGCTATGCTGGGACGAGTACTCCGGCTGAGCGGGGTCAATCTCCAGCCGCTGCTTGATCCTCTGTTGCCATGGCTGCAACCCGTCCTGTCGTGGATCAAGCCCGAACCCGACGACATCACGCCATTCCCGGCGGAAGCGGTATTCGCCCAGGCACAGCGCTTTCTCGAGCGCTTCCGCGACGCCTCACCGCTATTCGTCTGGGTTCACATTTTGCCGCCGCACGATCCCTATCTGCCGCCGCCGCCG
>CAZEAX010000214.1:0-8249 GCA_964510405.1 uncultured Streptomyces sp.
TCAGCATTTGCGACAGCGCGAGCCCGCCAACCATGGCGAATCCGAGGGGGCGGCGCATTTCAGAACCCGTTCCCGTGCCGAGCATCAGCGGCACGCCGGCCAGCATCGCGCACATCGTCGTCATCATGATCGGGCGGAAACGCAGCAGGCAGGCCTCGAAAATCGAAGCTTCGGGGGTGAGCCCCCGCTCGCGCTCGGCGGTCAGCGCGAAGTCGACCATCATGATGCCGTTTTTCTTGACGATCCCTATCAGCAATATGATGCCGACGAGCGCGATCACGCTCAGCTCGTAGCCAAACACCATCAATATCAGCAGAGCGCCGACGCCGGCCGACGGCAAAGTCGAAAGGATCGTGAGCGGGTGCACGTAGCTTTCGTACAATAGTCCAAGCACGATGTAGACGGCGATCAGCGCAGCAAGGATCAGATACGGTTGCGAGGCGAGCGATTTCTGGAACGCCTGGGCGGTGCCTTGGAAGTTGCCGATGATGGTCGCCGGCGTCCCGATGCCGGGAACCGCCGCCTGGATGGCGTCGACCGCCTCGCCGAGCGCGACGCCTGGCGCCAGATTGAACGAGATCGTGATGGCGGGGAATTGCCCCTGGTGGCTGATCGTCAGATAGTTGGTTTTCGTGTTATCGATTTTGACGAAGGTGGACACCGGGATCTGTTTTCCGTTGGTCGGAGATGTGACGTAAATCTTGCCGAGCAGGCTGGGGTCCTCCTGCATTTTCGGCGTGACCTCCATTACCACGTGATAGGCGTTCAGCTGGGTGAAGTACTGCGTCACCTGGCGCTGGCCGATCGCATCGTAAATCGTCGCGTTGATCGTCGCGGGCGGAATGCCGTAGCTTGAAGCGCGGTCGCGGTCTATGGTGAGATTGATCGCCGCCGCGCTGGTCTGCTGATCCGATACCACGTCCGTCAGTTGCGGCAGTTCGCGCAGCCTGTCGAGTATCCTTGGCGCCCATTCGCCCAGTTCCGCGATGTTCGCGTCGGTCAGCGTATATTGATACTGCGTGCGCGCCAGCCGGCCGCCGACGTTGATGTCCTGCGCGGCCTGCATGTACAAAGTGACGCCTTCGACCGCCGCCAGCTTGCGGCGCAGTCGCGCGATGATCTCGCCGGCGGTCGCCTTGCGCCCCTCGGCCTGCGGTTTCAGGGTGATGAAGAAATTGCAGGTATTCAACGAATTCCCGCCGTAGGAGTTGCCGACGCTGTACACATCGGGGTCCTTCCGCACGATATCGTCCACCGCGAGTATGCGCTGGCTCATCGCCGCGAACGAGATGTCCTGCCCCGCCTCGGCGATACCCTGGATGAAGCCCGTATCCTGTTGCGGGAAGAAACCTTTCGGAATCACGATATAGAGGCCGACCGTGGCGACGACAGTTGCGATAAACACGGCGAACGTAAGCGGCTGATGCCTGAGCACGACGCGCAGCGTGCGTTCGTAGGCGCCCTGCATCGCGTCGAAGGCGCGCTCGAATAACAGGAACAGGCGGCCGTGGCGGACTTCGCCGGTGTGATGCTGCAGGAACAGAGAACACAACATCGGCGTAAGGGTCAGCGAAACGACGACGGATATTGCGATAGCGAGCGTTACGGTGAACGCAAACTCGCGAAAGAGGCGGCCGATGATGCCGCCCATCAGCAGCAGCGGGATGAACACCGCGACCAGCGACACCGATATCGAAATAATCGTGAAGGCGATTTCCTCCGAGCCCTGCAGCGCGGCCTCCATGGGCGACATGCCTTTTTCGACGTGGCGGTAGATGTTTTCGAGCATGACGATCGCATCGTCGACGACGAAGCCCACCGATATCGTGAGCGCCATCAGGGAGAGGTTGTCGAGGCTGAACCCGATCAGGTACATGGCGGCGGCGGTGCCGAGCAGCGCCAGCGGTACGGTGCCGCTCGGAATCAGCGTGGCGGGAACGTTGCGCAGGAAGATGAAGATCACCATCACGACGAGAACGATGGTCAGCACCAGCGTGAATTCGACGTCCTCGACCGAGGCGCGGATCGTCTCGGTGCGGTCGGACACGATGCCAAGCTTGACGCCCGGCGGGATCGCCGCCTGCAGTCGCGGCATCAGCCTTTTGATGTTATCGACCGTATCGATGACGTTTGCGCCCGGCTGCTTGATCACGGCGAGCAGTATCGTGCGGCCATTGGCGAGCAACTCCGCATTTTTGCCGGCGTCCGCACCCGCAAAAGCCCACGCAGCGAGCTTGACGTTCTCCGGGCCGTCGACGGCTACGCCGATATCGCTCACGCGTATCGGAGCGCCATTGCGGTACGCCACGATGACGTTCTTCCACGCCTGCGTCGAAAAAATTTGATCGTTGTCGTAAACGGTAACGCTCTGCTTCGGTCCGTCGAATGCGCCTTTGGGCGAATTCACGGTGTAATTGGTGATCTGAGTGCGCACGTCTTCCAGGCTCAGGCCCAGGTTCGAGATCTTGCCGGGGTCGATCTGGATGCGCACCGCCGGCTTTTGCTGGCCGAAGATGTTGACCTGCCCAACGCCGGACAACTGCGAAATCTGTTGCGCAATGATGCTGTCAGCAAAGTCGGAAACCTGGGTGAGCGGCAGTGTCTCGGAACTGGCGCCCAGAATCAGGATCGGGCGGTCGGCCGGATTGACTTTGCGATAGGTCGGGGGGCTGGGCAGATTGGCGGGCAGTTGTCCGCCGGCCGCGTTGATTGCGCCGAGCACGTCCACCGCGGCGGCATCGACGTTGCGGTTCAGATCGAATTGCAGCGCGATGCTGGTCGAGCCGTAATAGCTGGTCGACGTCATTTCCGTCAACCCGGCGATCAGCGAGAAATAGCGCTCGAGCGGGGTCGCCACGTTGGACGCCATGGTTTCCGGGCTCGCGCCGGGCCAGGTCGCATTTACCTGTATGGTTGGAAAATCGACTTGCGGCAGCGGCGCCACGGGCAGCAGCGGCCACGCGACTGCGCCGATCAGGAACAACGCGGCCGCGAGAAGCGACGTGCCGATCGGCCGGGTAATAAACGCGGCGGAGATATTCACTGGCCGGCGGCTTTCTTTGCGGCGGTGTCCTTCGGCGGCGGCCCGGATTGCGAATTGCCCGGCGCTGCGGCGGCTGATTTCGCTTCGACGATTTTCGAACCGATTTTCAGCTTGTACTGGCCGTCCGTGACGACGCGGGTGCCCGCTTGCAGTCCTTCTTCTATGATCGCCGTGCCATCCTGAACCAGGGCGACGCGCAGCGGCTGAACGGCGACTGTATCATCCGCCTTGACGACGTAGGCGAACAGGCCGTTGGGTCCGCGCTGCAGGACGGACTCGGGTACCGTGGCCGCGCGGCTACGCGTGCCCAGCACCAGATGCACATTCACGTACTGTCCGGGCCACAGCTTGTGTGCGGCATTCGGAAACTGCGCTTTCAATTGCACGGTGCCCGTCGCCGTGTCGATCTGATTGTTGACGAGTATGAGCTTGCCGCTGTTCAGCAGCTTGTTGTCTTCGCGGGCGAATGCCTGCGCTTCCAATGCGCGGCGGCCGGACTCCTGTATCGTGCGGTTGATGTCCTGGAAGCGGTCCTCGGGCAGGGTGAACAGCACCGCGATGGGATCGATCTGATTGATGTTGACGATGCCGGTATTGTCGGCGGCGTGCACGATATTGCCCGGATCGACGAGGCGCACGCCGGTGCGCCCGCTGATCGGGGCGCGGATGGTCGTGTAGTCGAGCTGGACCTTGGCGTTGTCGATCGTGGCCTGGTCGGCCTGCACCGTGGCTTTCAACTGGTCGACTGTCGCCTGCTGCGTGGAGACCTGCTGCTGCGCAATGGAGTCCTGCTTCCACAATACGGTGTAGCGTTCGAGGTCGACTATGGCGTTCGCGAGCATCGCCTGATCGCGCGCCTTCTGCGCCTGCGCAAGTTCCAGCTGTGCCTGGAACGGCCGCGGGTCGATTTGCGCGAGCACGCTGCCGGCGGTGACGTCCTGGCCTTCGCTGAACATTACTTTCTCGAGTTGGCCGTCGACGCGCACTTTGACCGTCACCGCGAAAAGCGGGGTCACGGAGCCGATGCCGGACAGATAGGTCGGCACGTCCTGTTCCTTGACCGTCGTGGTCACCACCGGCACGGCCGGGGTCCCCGCCTTGGCGGAATCGGCCGCCTTTATCACGTGATATGCGGAGCGCCAGAAGACCGCGGCCACCAGCAGCGCGGTGCAGGCCGCTATCATTATTAATCGGTTGCGCTTCGTCTTGAACATTTAGAGGGTGTCCCTTTCGCCGGCTCGCGACAATTAAATCTGACGTATATTAATTCCAATTGGTTCCGCACGCTTGGGCGCACGCCGCAGCGACTTGTTAAATTTCGCGGCGGCGCAATAACTATTCGGCGCGCAGCCCGGCGGACCGGATGACTTTGCCCCATTTGGCGATGTCCGACTTGATGATCTCGCCGAATTGTTCGGGCGTGTTGCCGACGGGCTCCGCGCCTTCCGCGAGCAGGTGCGCCTTGATGTCGGGCAGATTGACGATCGCCACCACTTCGCGGTTGAGCTTCGTCACGATGGCGCGCGGTGTTGCCTTCGGCGCGAGCAGGCCGTACCAGGTGCTCGACTCGTAACCCCTTACGCCGGATTCAATCATCGTCGGCAACTCGGGCAGCGCCGGCGAACGATGCGCTCCGGTCACCGCGAGCGCGCGCAGCCGGCCCGACTTGATGTGCGGCGTGCCGGAAATAATGCTCGCGAACGTCATCGTGACCTGCCCGCTGATGACGTCGACGATCGCGGGCGCGATGCCCTTGTACGGCACGTGCGTGATATCGATGCCCGCGAGTATTTTCAGGAGCTCGCCCGACAGGTGGCCGCCCGAGCCGTTGCCCGCCGACGCGAACGTAAGCTGTTTGGGCTTCGCTTTGGCGAGCTGGATCAGTTCCTGCACGGTTTTGGCCGGGACCGCCGGGTTCACGAGCAGAACGATCTGCTGCGAGGCGACCAGCGTAACCGGCGCGAAATCGCGCACCGGATCGTACGGCAGGTTGCGCACGAGGCTAACATTGGTGACCATCGCCGATATTGTCGCCATGATCAATGTGTAGCCGTCGGGCGATGCCTTGGCCGTGAGTTCGCCCGCAATCACGCCGCCCGCGCCCGAGCGGTTGTCGACGACGATCTGCTGCGACCAGCGCTGGGAGAGGTTCGTGCCGACCATGCGCGCGAGCGTGTCGACGCTGCCGCCCGCGGTGCTGGGGACGATGATGCGGATCGGGCGGGTGGGATAGTCCTGCGCGGCGGCGGCGCCGGCTGCTATCGCCAGCAACGCAATTGCAAAACGATCCGCGCTTTTACTCATCGCTCATCACCCATCACCGATTTCAGGGCTGAAAGCCTACGGCGCCCGCGTACTTCTTCGCGACGTCGTCGGCCGGCAGGAATTCCTGCTCGAACTTCTTGATTTCCGCGAAGCCGACGAATGCGTGCAGGTCGCCCGCCGGATGCTGGCGGTGGCGTTCGGTGAATTCCTTGACGAACGCGACGTCCTCTTTGGCGAAAGTGTTCATATAGTCCCACATCGCGATCATCGACGAGCGCAGTGCCCCGGTGGCATTGCTGACGATCGCGATGCCGAGATCGTTCAGCTGGGCAAGCGTCAGACGCGGCGAGACGCCGGTGCGGTTGTAATGCAGCGGCCCCTTGATTTCGCGCGCGCAGCGCTCGACCTCCGCTTCGGTCGTCAGCGCCTCGGGAAATATCATGTCGGCGCCCGCGTCGAGGTACGCGTTCGCGCGCCGCACCAGATCGTCGACGCTGCCGCCGGCGACGCCGCGCGCGTCGCAGCGCGCGATCAGCAGAAAATCCGGATCGAGTTCGCGCCGCACGCGATCGGCCGCGCGGATCTTGCCGACCATTTCGGCGGGCGATATGACTTCCTTGCCGGCGACATGCCCGCAGCGTTTCGGCGCGACCTGGTCTTCGATATGTATCGCGGCCACTCCCGCGCCGATGAATTCCTCCACCGTGCGCATGACATTGATGGCGTTGCCGAAGCCGGTGTCGGCGTCGGCGATCACGGGGATATTCACCGCCTGCGCGATGTAACGCGCGACCATCACCACTTCCGACATCGTCGTGAGGCCGACGTCGGGACGGCCGAGCAGCGAGACCGACACGCCGTAGCCGGTCACTCCGCAGCAGGGGAAGCCGGCCTGCTCGATGATGCGCGCGGCGAGCGCGTTGTGCGCGCCGGGTTTGACGAGCGTTTCTTTCTGCGCGAGCAACTGCCGCAAGCGGGTGCTTGGTTTCACTTTCATGGATCTGACCTCCTCCGGGTATCGCCGCCGGAACGTGATTTTATTTCATGTCGGGGCGGATTAATGTGTCAGCGCTGAAATATTCGATGGAGCGCAAATTGGCGTCCAGCGTCGGCCGGAGTAGAATTGCCCGCTTACCGACGCGGCGCGCAAGGCGCCGCGTGGACGAAAACCGACGGGCCATCTTTCCCTTGTCCAGAACTGTTATCGCGACTGCATTGCTGCTGGCCAGTGCCTGCGTTTCCGCTCAGCCCTATCCAACCAAGCCGATCCGGTTAATCGCACCCTTCGCGCCAGGCGGCGGCGCCGATTACGTCGCGCGCGTGGCCGGGCAGAAAATCAGTGTGGCGCTCGGTCAGCCCGTCGTGGTCGACAATCGCGGCGGCGCAGGCGGTGCGATCGGCGCCGAGCTTGCGGCAAGATCGCCGGCGGACGGCTATACGCTGTTGGTCGGCAGCCAGGGACCGTTCGCGATCCTGCCCGCCCTGTCGACGCGTCTCGCCTACGATCCCATTCGCGATTTCGCGCCGGTGACGCTGGTGGTCGGTTTTCCTTTCGTGCTGGTGGTGCACCCGACGCTGCCGGTAAAGAGCGTGCAGGAGTTGATCGCGCTGGCGCAAGCGAAGCCGGGCCAGCTTAACTTCGGCTCGCCGGGCAACGGCTCGACCACGCATCTCGCCACCGAGTTGCTCAAGGTGTTCGCGAAGATCGATGTCGTGCACGTTCCGTACAAAGGCGTCGCGCCGGCGGTCGCCGACCTGCTCGGGGGACAGTTGCAGTTCATGTCGGGCGACTTGAGCACGCTGATGCCGCAGGTCAGGGCGGGCAAGCTGCGTGCGCTGGCGATTACCGGAGCCAAACGGTCTCCCCTGGTGCCGGAGCTGCCGACCGTTGCCGAGTCCGGTCTGCCCGGCTACGAAGCGAGCGGCTGGTTTGGCGTGATCGCGCCCGCGGCGACGCCGCGCGAGATCGTCGCGCGCCTGAGCGCGGCGCTGGTAAAAGGCATCGTGGCGGCGGACGCGCGCGAGCGGCTCGCCGCGCTCGGCGGCGAAGTCGTCGCCAACACGCCCGCGGAGTTCGCGCTGCGCATTCGCGACGATCTCGCGAAATGGAAGAAGCTCGTCGCCATCATCGGCCTGAAGGCGGGCGAGGGCGGCTGACGCGATATGCAATAATCCGGCCACACACGATAACCAAGGAGCGCTTCATGGCGAGCAAAGGCAAGCAGTTCAGGGATTTGATGTACGCACCGGAAATCCTGATCCAGCCGGGCATCTACGACGGATATACCGCGCGGCTGGTCGAGGCGTCGGGTTTCAGGACCGCGTCGATTTCCGGCGCCGGCGTGTCGGAAAGCCGCATGGGCTGGGCCGACCGCGGCGTGATGACGTTCGACGAGAACCTCAACAACGCGCGGCGGCTCGCCGACTGCACCGATCTTTTGCTGCGCGCCGACGCCGATACGGGTTACGGTAATGCGATGACCGTGCACTTCGTCGTGCGCGCGTTCGAAAAAGCCGGCATGGCGGCGCTCATGTTCGAGGACCAGGTGTGGCCCAAGCGTTGTGGTCACATGGCCGGCAAATCGTGCATACCGGCCGAGGAAATGGTGCAGAAGGTAAAAGCGGCGGTCGATGCCAGACGCGATCACGATTTCGTAATCGTCTCGCGCACCGACGCGGCGGGGCCGCTCGGCGTCGACGAAGCAATCCGCCGGCTCAATATGTATGCCGAGGCGGGCGCCGACGTCATGTACGCCGACGCGCTCTTGTCGAAGGAAGACATCGCGAAAGTCGCGAAGGGTGTCCCGAAGCCGTTGATCGTCAACATGGGGCTCGGCATGCGCTCGCGTAAAACCACGCCGCTGATGTCGCCGAAGGAATTGCAGGACCTGGGCGTGGGCGGGGTCAGCTATCCGCGCATCCTGTCGACTGCGGCGCTGAA
>CAZEAX010000215.1:0-8213 GCA_964510405.1 uncultured Streptomyces sp.
GCCCGACATGAAGGAAAAAATCCTGCAGCAAGGCGGTATCGCGAGCGGCAATTCGCCGGAGGAGTTCACCGCCTTCATCAAGAACGAAATCGACAAATGGGCGAAAGTGGCGAAAGCCGCCAAAGTGAGAGTCGAATAGATACCGTCCGCACGATCGGCGCGATCCGCATCACGCCGCTCGCCTCCGGCATCGAACTTTATTTTCCGCCGCTGCGAGCCGCGGGCTCCGCATTGATGCTGGCGCTGTTCGGCCTCGCCTGCAGCATGATCGGGCTCGCCGCGGTCGCGGGGCTCGCGCGCTCGAGCGAATCCGCGGCGGCGAGCTTTCTGGCGCTGGCGTTCGCCGGAGTATTCGCTTTGCCGCTGCTCGCGCTCGGCCAGGTCTACATAGCGATCGCCGTGTGGACCGCCGCCAATTCCCTGCGCATTGAGGTAAGCGGCGCCGGATTGCGCATGACGCGCAACCTGTTCGGCTACGTCGTCGTCCGCCGCGAAATCTCAAGCGCGGACATTGCCGCGATCGAAAGCCGGCTCGCCGCCAAATACGTCGGCGCTTTCGGCAACGCCCGTTACTACCGCCTCTTCGCGCGCGCGCGCAATTTCCCGCGTCCGCTGCTGATCGCCGACAGCCTGCGCGGACCGGCAATGACGGAAGAAATCCGCCAGTTCGTCCTCACGCATCTCGCGCTGCCCGCGCTGGCCACGGCCGGCGTGCAGGCGCACGTTACCGGGGAGGACGCCGCATGAAAGAAAACGGGCGCGCGTACGGCGAACGCGCAGCGCGCGAGGACCTGGTTTGCGCGTTGCGCTCGGCCGAGCGGCTGGGGCTCGCCGAAGGCGTGTGCAATCATTGCAGCCTCGCCGTGCCCGGCAAGCCGGGACAGTTCCTGATCAACCCGCAGGGTTTGCACTGGTCGGAAGTCGTGCCGGACGATCTTGTCGTCGTCGATGCCGAAGGTCAACACGTTTCCGGCAAGCACTCGGTGGAGCCGACCGCGTTTTTCATCCACGGCCGCATCCATCGCGCGAGCCCGCGCGCGCAATGCGTGCTGCACACGCATATGCCGCACGCGACCGCGCTGACCATCATCGAAGGCGGCGAACTCGCGTGGGCGAGCCAGAATGCGCTGCGCTTTTACGGCCGCGTCGCGTACGACCGCACATACAACGGGCTTGCGCTTGACGCAGCGGAAGGCGACCGCATGGCCGCGCAGGTGCGCGATGCGGACGTGCTCTTTCTCGCGAATCACGGCGTGATCGTGTGCGGGCCCAGCGTCGCGTATGCGTTCGACGATCTTTACTACCTCGAGCGCGCCTGCATGCTGCAGGTGCTCGCCCGCGGCAGCGGCCGGCCGCTCAAGATCGTGCCGGAAGAAATCGCCGCCGGCACGCGCGCACAAATGGACGCCGAGCGCCAGCAGGCGGACCTGCACCTGGCGGCGCTGAAGCGGATTCTGGATCGGGAACAACCGGGCTGGTGCCGGTTAAAGTGATTCTGTGATTAAGCGATTGGGGGATTCAGGCTAAATCACTTAGTTGCTTAATCACCGAATCACCTGACCACCGCGCAGCGCGCGGCGGTCAGTGCATCGTCATCGGGAAGTCGATCAGTACACCGAAGTCGGACAGGAACTCGTCGACGTGCTCGGGCGACGAATCTTCGCCGAGCGCGCCCAGCATGGACTCGCGGAATTTGTCGGCGACATCACCCTGAAAGTACGTGCCGCGGCTCGACTGCTTGTCGACCACTTCATATCCGTGTTGCCCCGGATACTCGACCACGTAATAGTTGTCGCTGTTGTAGACGATGTTCATATGTCCATTAACGGCCGAAACCGGTTTTGGTTGAGTCGCCGCCGTGACGGATTCCACTTTACCGGCTGCGCCCCACCGTTGACGGTTAGATGGTGGCGAATGCTGCAAGTTTCAAGCCAGGCGTGCCAGCGCCCCGCGGGAAAGCGCAATTCCCAGCAAAATCAGCAATAACCCGGTTACCGCGGTGGTTCCCGGACGCTCGCCCATGAGCGTCATGCCCGCTAATAGGGCGACTACCGGCGACAGGTAATTGACGATCGCCATGAACGTCGGGCCGGCGGCGGCGATCAACCGGAAATACAGTATGGTCGCCAACGCGGTGGGCCCGACTCCCAACCATATGATGGCCGCAATCGAACCGGCGGTCGGTGCGGTGGCCCACGGATGGTCGACCAGCAAAGCGACCGGCACCATAAGCACGCTGGCCGCGATCAGCACTGCGGTCGATGCCACCAGGAAGTCGGTTGCGATGGTCAGTCGGGCAAGCACGCTGTTGCCCGCGTAACACAACGCGCCGCCGAGCACCGCGATCTCGGCGAGCGCCTGGCCACCCAGCCCGGTCAACGCCGCCGGGCCCATCAATACGACGATACCGGCAAAGCCGATGGCGAAGCCGGCCGCGCGGTGACGGGTCATGCGCTCGCCGGCGACAAAAAAATGCGCGAGCACCATGGTCGCGAGCGGCATCACCGAAATCAGGATGCCGGCGAGCGCGCTGTCGATAGTCTGCTGGCCCCATGCGATCAGAAAAAACGGCACGCAATTGCCGAGTATCGCGAGCGCAACGAGCGGCAGCCAGCGCCGGCCCGGCGGCGGCAAGCCGAGACCGCGCGCGCGCATGACTGCATACAGTATCAGCGCACCCAACGCGAGCCGGCTGGCGACGAGAGTGGCCGGCGCAACCGTCGCCACGCCGATTTTCATGAACATGAACGCCGAGCCCCACATCGCGACCAGCGCGAGCAACAGGCTCCAGTTGCGGACGGCGCGTGCGTTCAAGCGCACATCAGGGTTATTGCGGAATCCCGATGTATCCGTTCTCAAGCGCGGCGACAATCTCCGCGACCGGCTTCACGTAAGTCGGCGGCCGCTTGCCGGCGAACTGCGCTTCTTTCCATTTCTGATAGCCGAATTCCGATTTCATGAGCTTGTCCGTTTTGCCAACGAGCTTAATCACACTTTGGTCGAGCGCATCCTTGGTGAATGGCAGCGCGCTGATTGCCGGTGGAATAACCTTCCCCGATGGATGCTGGATGCGGAGGTTTGTGAGCCCGATGAAAATAACCTGGCCGAGTTTGCTTGTATTGTCGATGCGCAAAATGAGTACTTGCGAGTTCGGTTCCTGCGGCCGCGTCTTGTAACTCCAGATCTGGCCGACTTCGTACGTTTCCGCGAACGCGCCGGCCGCGGCGCCCAGCAACAAACAAAAGCAAAGCCGGCGTAAATGGTTTTTCAGCATTGCGTCATCCCGTCGAGATTGTGCGCCTTTGGCGATAAGTCCCGGGGCGCTTCCCGGGCAGTCTGTGCAAACAGCCTGCCGGTGTCAAGGCAGGCTGACCGCTTCCGGCCGCGCGTGCCAGTACTTTTCCGCCGCGCGCAGCGCGCCGCGCACGGCGTGCCGCTATAATAGCGCCTCCGCCGCCAACGATAATTCCTCTCATGCCGCTTTTCGCTTGTACCATTTTCACAAGCGCGTTCCTGCTGTTCCTCGTCCAACCGATCGTCGCCAAGGAAATTCTGCCGTGGTTCGGCGGCTCGGCCGCGGTTTGGACGACGTGCCTCGTGTTTTTCCAGGTAGCGCTGCTCGCAGGTTACGCCTATTCGGATTTCACGACGCGCAAGCTGACCCCGCGCGCGCAGGCGACGCTCCACGTTGTCTTGCTGCTCGCAAGTGTTGCCGTGCTGCCCATCATTCCCGACGCCAGCTGGAAGCCCGCGGGCAACGAGGACCCGGGATTCCGGATCCTGGGCCTGTTGCTGGCGACGATCGGTCTGCCCTACTTCCTGCTCGCGACCACCGGCCCGCTCGTGCAGGCGTGGTTCGCGCGCACTTTTCCGCTCGGTACCGTCTACCGGTTGTTCGCGCTGTCCAACCTCGCGTCGATGCTGGCGCTGATTTCGTACCCGTTCGCATTCGAGCCGTGGGTCGCAACCGCCGTGCAGGCAAGATCCTGGTCGATCGGCTATGCGCTGTTCGCGCTGCTGTGCGCCGCGAGCGCGCTGTACAGCTTGCGCAGGACCGCTGCCGGCACACGTGTATCGGCGTCATCCACCGCGCCGGATGAGGCGCCGGCGCCGGGCCGGTTCGATCTCTTCCTGTGGCTGGCACTCTCCGCGATGGGCTCGTGGATGCTGCTCGCGATCACCAATCACATCACGCAGAACATCGCTTCGATTCCCTTTCTGTGGCTGGTGCCGCTGACCCTCTACCTGCTCACCTTCATCCTGTGTTTCGAAAGCGACGGCTGGTACCAGCGCGCGTGGCTGCTCGGACCGTGCGCGGTGCTGCTCGGCATGTGCGCGTGGGGGCTGCAGACGAGCGACGTCACGCTGGACATCAAGATCGCGGTGCCGCTGTATTTGAGCGGCCTGTTCATGTTCTGCATGTTCTTTCACGGCGAACTCGCGAAGATGCGCCCGGCGCCGCGCCACCTGACGCTGTTCTACCTGATGATCTCGCTCGGCGGCGCGTTGGGCGGCATGTTCGTCGGCCTCGTCGCGCCGCGCATTTTCCCCACATATTACGAGTTGGGCCTGGGCTTCGTCGTGGCCGCGGTCCTCGCGACCGTCACGTTGCGCAAACAGCCGTTCTTCGTGTGGATTCTGCCGATCGCGCTCGCCGGCGTATGCGGCTATTTCTGGAACAAGCAGGTCGTGCAACTGCACGAAGACACGCGCGTGATGGTGCGCGACTTCTACGGCACGCTGCGCGTGAAGGACATCGGCACCGCGGAGAGCGACGACGGCGTGCGGCGCCTGATCCATGGGGTGATCCTGCACGGCGAGCAATACCTGAAACCGGAGCGCCGCACTTTGCCCACGACCTATTACGGCCCCGACTCCGGCGCGGCGCTCGCGATCAAAAATACGCAGCAGCAGGAAAACCAGCAGGTCGGCGTGATCGGACTCGGCGCCGGCACGCTCGCGGTGTGGGGCAAGCCGGGCGACAACTATCATTTCTACGACATCAACCCGCAGGTCGTCGACATCGCGAAAACGGAATTCACGTATCTCAAGGACAGCAAGGCCGCGGTCGAGATCAGTCTCGGCGATGCGCGCCTGAGCCTCGAGCGGGAAACGCCGCACGGGTTCGACGTCCTGGTGGTCGATGCTTTTTCAAGCGACTCGATTCCGGTCCACCTGATCACGAAAGAGGCGATGGCCGTGTACCTCAAACACGTGAAATCCACCGGCGCGGTCGTGTTTCACGTGACCAACCGCTTTCTGAAGCTCGCACCCGTCGTCAAGCAGATCGCCGACGATCTCGGTCTTTACACCGCACTGATCGTCGATGAAGCGGACGAAACCGGGTTTTCGAAAACCGACTGGGTGATCGTCACGCGCGACAAGGCGCTGGTCGACAACGAGGCCATCGCGCAGAAAACCACCGCGATCGACGTGATTCCCGGCCTGCGCCTGTGGACCGACGATTTCAACAATCTTTACCAGATCCTGAAGTAACCGCGGACGACGTTAAAATAAGGCCTCTCGAGCGCAGGGCCGTCATGCCAAGACCAGACACCATAATCCGCCGCCGCAATTCGCCGGCATTGCTGGCGGCACTTGCGCTGTACCTTCCGCTTTTCGCCACCGCCGCCCAGCCGCTGCCGGACACGGGAGGCAAAAGCCTGCCGACGCTGGCGCCGCTGATCAGCCAGGTCACGCCGGCGGTCGTTAACATCTCGATCAAATCGCGTTCGGCGGCGGAAGACAACCCGCTGCTGCGCGATCCGTTCTTCCGCCGCTTCTTCAACGTTCCGGACCGCCCGCCGCAGGAAATGGCCGCGGGCTCGGGCGTGATCGTCGACGCCCAGCAGGGCATCGTCATCACCAATCACCACGTGATCAAAAACGCGGCGCAGGTCATCGTCACGCTGAAAGACCGCCGCCAGTTTCCGGCACGGCTGGTCGGCACCGATCCGGCCACCGATATCGCGGTGCTGAAGATCGATGCCGCCAACCTGACCGCGTTGAAACTCGGCGACTCGGACCAGTTGAACGTCGGCGATTTCGTGGTCGCCATCGGCAATCCGTTCGGTCTCGGCCAGACCGTCACTTCGGGCATCGTGAGCGCGCTCGGCCGCAGCGGACTCAATATCGAAGGCTACGAGGATTTCATCCAGACCGACGCCTCGATCAATCCCGGCAACTCGGGCGGCGCGCTGGTCAATTTGCGCGGCGAGCTGGTCGGCATCAATACGGCGATCATCGGCCCGTCCGGCGCCAATGTCGGCATCGGCTTCGCGGTGCCCGTCAACATGGCGCGCGCAGTGATGACACAGATCGTACGGTTCGGCGAAGTAAAGCGCGGCCGCCTCGGCATCGATTTCGAAGACCTCGCGCCCGACGCCGCGACGATGCTCAAATTGCCCACCGCCGACGGCGCAATCATCTCCACGGTGCAGCCCGATTCGCCCGCCGAGAAAGCGGGACTGCGCCGCGGCGACGTCGTGCTCGCCTTCAACGGCCGCCCCGTGCGCAGCGGCCCCGATTTGCGCAATCGTCTCGGCTTGACGCCGGTGGGCGAAAACATCGAACTCACCGTCTATCGCGATGGCCGGCGGCTGACCGTGAAGATGCAGATCGCCGCACCGCAGGGACTCACCGCGGGCGACGCCCAGGTCGTGCCGCAGCTGGCCGGGCTCAAGATCGCGAATATCGATCGCACCACGCCGCAAGGGGCGCGCGTCGAAGGCGTGCTGGTGGTCGGCGTCGAAGCCGGCAGCGTGGCGGCCGGTTACGGCCTGCGGCCCGGCGACGTGATCGCGGCGGTCAACCGCCAGCGCGTGCGCAACATCAACGAGTTTCTCGCGGCGATGCGAAACGTCGATCGCGCATTCCAGATGAGCGTCGTGCGCGGGGATTTCGTGCTGACGTTTACGGTACGCTAGAAGCGCGACGGGACAACGCAGGTTCAAATTCATCCAACGGAGGAACGAATCCATGCAAACCAAAGTCAACGGCCTGACCATCAACTACGAAATCGCGGGCACCGGCCCGTGGCTGACGCTCTCGCATTCGCTGGCATGCGACCTGCACATGTGGGACGAGCAGATGAACGCGCTGACGAAACAATACAAGGTGCTGCGCTACGACACGCGCGGGCACGGCAAAAGCGAAGCGCCGGCCGGCCCTTACACGCTCGAGCAGCTCGCCGACGACGTGCACGGACTGCTGGCGAAGGTGGGCATCATGCGCACGCACTGGGCGGGACTCTCGATGGGCGGCATGATAGGCCAGACGTTCGCCCTCAAATACCCGGGCATATTCCAGAGCATGACGCTCGCCGATACGACGAGCCGCTATCCGGCGGAAGCGGCACCCGTGTGGGAAGACCGCATCAAGACCGCGCAAACCAAGGGCATGGATGCAATCGTCGACGGCACGCTCGCGCGCTGGTTCACCGAGCCTTATCGCAAGACCAATCCGCCCGCCGTCGCGCGCGTCGGCGCGTCGATCCGCGCAACGCCGGTCGCGGGTTTCGTCGGCTGCTGCCACGCGATCCCCAGGATCAACGTCACGCAGCGGCTGAAGGAAATCGCGTGTCCGACGCTCGTCATTGTCGGCGAGCAGGACCCGGGCACGCCGGTCGCGATGGCGCGCGAGATCCATCAAGCGAAACCGGGTTCCAAACTCGTGATCATTCCGTCGGCTGCGCACCTGTCCAACATCGAGCAGCCGGAGGCGTTCACCGCGGCACTGCTGACTTTTCTGAAATCCGCCAAATAAAAAAGCCGTCCCGCAAACGGGACGGCTTTCTTCGACGCCGGCGCATGGCCGGCGCAAGTGCGCGCTATATCAGCTTTTCTTGCCGGCGGGCTTGGCCGCCGTCTTTTTCGCCGGATGATGCGGCCGGGTCTTGCCGTACGAGCTTTTGAAAATCTTGCCTTTACGCGTGCGCTTGTCGCCTTTGCCCATAATGTTCGCTTTCCGTTTAAGTTTGGTTGAGTCGCGGGGATTCCCAGCGCGCCACAATAGACATATTGCGTGCCGCGGTCAATGCATGGAGTGACTAACATGATGAAACACGTGTGCGTTGCAGCCAGAATTGGTGATGGCAAGGCGCCCGGTGAAGGCAATAGTCATTCTATTGCCAAGACGAGCAACGCGGCGTCGCGTGGACGGCGGAGCAGGTTCCAAGCGCTTCATGCTTGGATGCGACCCCGTAGCGCGACAAG
>CAZEAX010000216.1:0-8208 GCA_964510405.1 uncultured Streptomyces sp.
AAACGCGTCTCGCAAATGATCGAAGAAGCGAAGAACGCGGCGCGCGACGAGGGCAACCGCGAGAAAGCGGCCGCCAAGGCGGAAATCGCACAGGAGGTTTCGCGCGCGCGCGAAGCGTTGCGGCTGCAAGTTGCCGCGCTGGCGGTGGCGGGGGCGGAAAAAATCCTGCGGCGCGAAGTCGATGCCAAAACCCACGCCGATTTGCTGCAGGCAGTACAGGCCGAGCTGTAGAGCGAAACATGGCGGAAACAGTCACCATTGCGCGCCCCTATGCGGAAGCCGCATTCAAGCTCGCGCACGAGCAGAGCCGGCTCGAACCGTGGTCGCAGATGTTGGGACTGCTTGAAGCCGTCACGGCAGACGCGGACGTTGCGCGTTGTATCGGCGATCCCAATGTCAGCGCGCAGCAATTGGAAGGCTTGGTTCTCGGCGTTTGCGGCGAGCGGCTCGACGGTGCGGGACGCAACTTCGTGCAGGTGCTGGTGCATAACAACCGGCTCGCTTTGCTGCCTGAAATTCGCGCGATGTTCGAGCAATTGCGGCTGGAGCAGGAAGGCGTGCTGGAGGCGGAAATATATTCGGCATTTGCGATCGACGACGGCCAGGTCGCGCAACTGGTGAACAAACTTGAAAGCAAATATCAGCGCAAGGTGCGCGCGCAGGTCAGCGTCGATTCGACACTGATCGGCGGAATCAAGATTGTGGTCGGCGATAAGGTGGTAGACGCGACCGTTCGCGGCAAACTCGACGCGATGTCGGCCGCACTCATTCGTTAGGAGCTTCAGATGCAACTCAATCCGTCAGAAATCAGTGAACTGATCAAGAGCAGGATCCAGAACCTCGGCGCCACCACCGAGTCGCGTACCCAGGGCACGGTCATATCGGTGACTGACGGGATTTGCCGCATTCACGGGCTGGCCGATGTCATGCAGGGCGAGATGCTCGAGTTTCCAAAAAATACCTTCGGGCTCGCGCTGAACCTCGAGCGCGACTCGGTCGGCGCGGTCGTGCTCGGCGAATACGAGCATATTTCCGAAGGCGACACCGTCAAGTGTACCGGCCAGATTTTGTCGGTGCCGATCGGTCCGGAACTGATCGGGCGCGTGGTCAATTCGCTGGGCCAGCCGATCGACGGCAAGGGTCCGATCAACGCGAAGCTGACGGACGTAATTGAAAAAGTCGCACCGGGCGTGATCGCGCGCAAATCCGTGTCGCAACCGGTGCAGACGGGCCTCAAGTCGATCGACGCCATGGTTCCGGTCGGCCGCGGCCAGCGCGAACTGATCATCGGCGATCGCCAGACCGGCAAAACGGCGGTCGCGATCGACACCATCATCAATCAGAAGGGCAAGGATCTCTTCTGTATTTACGTGGCGATCGGGCAAAAAGCCTCGACCGTCGCCAACGTCGTGCGCAAGCTCGAAGAGCACGGCGCAATGGCGTACACGATAGTGGTGGCCGCGACGGCGTCGGAATCGGCGGCCATGCAGTACATCGCACCCTACTCCGGCTGCACCATGGGCGAATATTTCCGCGACCGCGGCCAGGACGCGCTGATCATTTATGACGACCTGACCAAGCAGGCGTGGGCCTATCGCCAGGTGTCGTTGCTGCTGCGCCGCCCGCCGGGCCGCGAAGCCTATCCCGGCGACGTTTTTTATCTGCACTCGCGTTTGCTTGAGCGCGCTGCGCGTGTCAACGAAGAGTACGTAGAAAAATTCACCAACGGCGCTGTCAAAGGGAAAACCGGTTCGCTGACCGCGTTGCCGGTGATCGAAACCCAGGCCGGCGACGTTTCGGCATTTGTCCCGACCAACGTGATCTCGATCACCGACGGCCAGATTTTTCTCGAGACCGACTTGTTCAACGCCGGTATCCGCCCCGCGATCAACGCCGGTATTTCGGTGTCGCGCGTCGGCGGCGCCGCGCAAACCAAGGCCATGAAGCGCAAAGACGTCGGCGCCGGCGTGCGTCTCTCGCTCGCCCAATACCGCGAACTCGCGGCTTTTGCGCAGTTTGCGTCCGACCTCGACGAATCGACCCGCAAGCAACTCGAGCGCGGACGCATGGTCACGGAGCTCATGAAGCAGGCGCAGTACCAGCCGATGCAGGTGAACGAAATGGCGCTAACGCTCTTTTCCGTCAATAACGGCTATTTCGACGATATCGAAATCAAGAAAGCGCTGGCCGCCGAGCGCAGCCTGCGCGACTACATCAAGTCCAAGTACGCGACGTTGTTCAACGGCATCGAAGAGAAAAAGGACATCAGCGCCGACGACGAGAAGGCATTGAAGGCCGCCGTCGAGGACTGGAAGAAAAATGGCACCTACTAGATTTGCGACGCGGTAATTTAAGAACCCGCAGCAGTCCCGGTCAAGGATAAGACGCATGGCAGGCAGCAAGGAAATTCGGACCAAGATCAAGAGCGTGCAAAACACGCGCAAGATCACCAAGGCGATGGAAATGGTCGCCGCGTCCAAGATGCGCAGGGCGCAGGAGCGCATGCGCGCGGCGCGCCCCTATGGCGAAAAGATCCGTAACGTCGCCGCGCACATTTCGCACGCGAACCCCGAATACCGCCATCCGTTTCTGATCGCGCGCGACACGGTGAAGAAAATCGGCATCATCATCATCACCACCGATAAGGGCCTGTGCGGCGGATTGAACACGAACGTGCAGCGGCTTGCCTTGACCAAAATGAAAGAGTGGGAGGCGCAGGGCGAAGCGTTCGAAGTCTGCTGTATCGGCAACAAGGGGCTGGGCTTCATGCAGCGCCTCCGAGCGAACGTCGTCTCGCAGATTACGCAGCTCGGCGACCGCCCGAAGCTGGAAAAACTCGTCGGTGCGATCAAGGTCATGCTCGACGGCTACACCCAGGATCGCTTCGACCGGGTAATCATTTTCTATACGAAATTCATCAACACGATGAAACAGGAACCGGTCGCCGAGCAGCTGTTGCCGCTGTCGGGTGAGAAGCTTGGGGTGCCCGAAGGTGCTTGGGACTATATCTACGAACCCGAAGCCAAGATAGTGCTCGATCAGGTGCTCATGCGCTACGTGGAAGCGATCATCTACCAGGCATTGAGCGAAAACCTGGCTTCGGAACAGTCGGCGCGTATGGTCGCCATGAAAGCGGCATCGGACAACGCCAACAACGTGATCGACGAATTGACCCTCATCTACAACAAGACGCGCCAGGCGGCGATCACCAAGGAACTCTCGGAGATTGTCGCCGGGGCAGCGGCGGTTTAACCAATTTGACTTGAACGGTTAGGAAAACGCTATGGCACAATTACAAGGCACCATCGTCCAGTGTATCGGCGCGGTAACCGACATCGCATTTCCGCGCGACGCAATGCCGCGGATCTACGACGCGCTGGTTCTGGAAGAGGATCCGACCAATCGATTGGCCGAAAAAGGGCTCACGTTCGAGGTCGAACAGCAACTGGGCGACGGCATCGTGCGTACGATCGCGCTCGGTTCTTCCGACGGCTTGCGCCGCGGCATGAAGGTTGCGAACACCGGAGCGCCGATTTCAGTGCCCGTCGGCAAGGGCACGCTGGGCCGCGTCATGGATGTGCTTGGTCGCCCGATCGACGAGCGCGGACCAATCCAGACCGAAGAGCGTCGCTCGATTCACCAGGTTGCGCCAAAATTCGACGAACTCTCACCCTCGGTCGAGTTGCTTGAAACGGGCATTAAAGTTATCGACCTGATCTGCCCGTTCGCCAAGGGCGGCAAGATCGGTCTCTTCGGCGGCGCCGGCGTCGGCAAGACCGTGACGATGCTCGAGCTCATTAACAACATCGCGACCCAGCACTCGGGGCTGTCGGTGTTCGCGGGCGTCGGCGAACGCACGCGCGAAGGCAACGACTTCTACCATGAGATGTCGGAAGCGAAAGTCATCGTGCAGGAAGATCTCTCGCAGTCGAAGGTGTCGATGGTATTCGGACAGATGAACGAGCCTCCGGGCAACCGCCTGCGCGTGGCGCTCACCGGTCTCACGATGGCCGAGAGCTTCCGCGACGAGGGTCGCGACATCCTGCTGTTCATCGACAACATCTATCGTTTCACGCTCGCCGGCACCGAAGTGTCCGCACTGCTTGGCCGGATGCCGTCTGCGGTCGGTTATCAGCCGACGCTGGCCGAAGAAATGGGCCGCCTGCAGGAGCGCATCACCTCCACCAAGACGGGTTCGATCACGTCGATCCAGGCGATTTACGTTCCGGCGGACGATTTGACTGACCCGTCGCCGGCGACTACTTTCGGCCACTTGGACGCCACTATTGTCTTATCGCGCGAGATTGCCTCGCTCGGTATTTATCCGTCGGTCGATCCGCTCGATTCGACTTCGCGCCAGGTCGACCCGCACGTGATCGGCGAAGAACATTACAACACCACGCGCGCAGTGCAGGCTGTGCTCCAGCGTTACAAGGAACTGCGCGACATTATCGCGATTCTCGGCATGGACGAACTGTCGCCGGAAGACAAGCTGGCGGTGGGTCGCGCACGCAAGATTCAGCGCTTCCTGTCGCAACCTTTCCACGTCGCCGAAGTGTTCACCGGCTCGCCGGGAAAATACGTGACGCTGAAGGACACGATCAAAGGATTCAAAATGATCGTGGAAGGCGAATGCGACCACATGCCCGAGCAGGCGTTCTACATGGTGGGCGGCATCGAGGAAGCGATCGCGAAAGCGAAGACGGCTTAACATACCGCCATGGCACATACCCTGCATATCGACGTCGTCAGCGCGGAAGAGAGCATCTACTCGGGCGAGGCGGAATTCGTGGTCTTGCCGGGCGAAGCGGGCGAGCTGGGTATTTATCCGCAACATACCCCGCTCATTACGCGGATCAAGGCGGGCTCGGTTCGCATCAAGCCCGCCGGCGGTGGCGGCGAAGAATTGATCTTCGTCGCCGGCGGCATACTCGAAGTGCAGCCCAAGGTTGTTACCGTGCTGGCTGACACGGCGATTCGCGCGCACGACCTCGACGAAGCCAAGGCGAACGAAGCCATCAAGCGCGCCGAGGAAGCGCGGACCAAAACTCAGGACAAGCTCGAAGTCGCGTCGGTCGAAGCGGAACTGGCAGTGCTGGCAGCGCAGCTCTCCGCGATTCGCAAGTTGCGTCAGAAAAAATAATAAAGCCGGACGCCTTACCGGCGCCGGTTTATTTTCGCGGGTTCGATCGCACACGGGCGTTCAGCCCGCGAACGGAAAGAGAGGCGGCTGCGGCCGCCTTTGCTTTTTCCAGTATGGTGATCGATTAGAATGGCGGAAACCGATTATCCCGAGCCGCTCGTGGACGCAGATGTGCAATTTGATCTTTTGATCATCGGTGGTGGCATCAACGGTGCCGGCATCGCGCGGGACGCCGCCGGTCGCGGACTGTCCGTTTTGCTGGTCGAGAAAAACGATCTCGCGTCGGCGACGTCATCCGCCAGCAGCAAATTGATCCACGGCGGCCTGCGCTATCTAGAGCAGTACGAATTCCGCCTGGTCGCTGAAGCATTGAGCGAACGCGAAGTACTGCTTAACATAGCGCCTCACCTCGTGCATCCGCTGCGCTTCGTAATGCCGCATGTGCCGGAACTGCGCCCGCGCTGGATGATACGCGCAGGGCTCTATCTGTATGACCATCTGGGGCGTCGCACCCGGCTCCCGGGCTCGCATGGCGTCGATTTGCGCACGTCGGCTTACGGCGCCGGTCTCAAATCAACGCTGACCAAAGGTTTCGTATACGCCGACTGCCGCGTTGACGATGCGCGGCTGGTGATCGCGAATGCGCTGGCCGCACGCGAACTCGGGGCCGAAATACTGACCCGCACGGAGTGTGTATTCGCCAAACGCGTGTCTGGATGCTGGCAGGCGAGCCTGCGCAAAGCCGACGGCACGCCCCGAACAATAACCGCGAAAGCGGTCGTAAACGCTGCGGGCCCGTGGGTCAAAGACGTATTGAACGCACGGTTACATCAGCCAAGCCGCGACAACGTCAAACTCGTAAAAGGCAGCCACATCGTGGTGCCGAGGCAATATGAAGGCGATTACGCTTTCATACTGCAAAACGACGACCGCCGCGTGGTCTTCATGATTCCGTACGAACAAAAGTTTACGCTGATCGGCACGACCGACATTGCAGTGCCCGGGGGTCCGTCGGCTCCGACGGCCAGCGCGGAAGAGGTTGCCTACCTGTGCCGCGCCGCGAACCGCTACCTTGCACGCTCGGTGGCACCTGCCGACGTGGTATGGCGCTACGCGGGCGTGCGGCCCCTGTATGACGATGGCACCGTCAATCCATCGGCTATTACGCGCGACTACACGTTGCGGCTGGACGCAGACGCCGGAGTCGCCCCGGTGCTGTCGGTGTTCGGCGGCAAAATCACCACTTACCGGAAACTTGCCGAGCACGCGCTCGACAAGCTGCAACCCTGGTTTCCCGCTATGCGCGGAGCGTGGACTGCCGGCACGCCGCTACCCGGCGGCGAACTGCCCGCGGGTTTTGAAGCATTTGCCGAGGTCGAATTAGCGCACCGCTATCCGTGGTTGCCCGACGAATTGCGGCGCGCGCTGGCCCGCCGCCACGGGACGAACGCGCACAAAATCCTGGAAAACGCGCGATTGCTGGCTGACATGGGGGCATGTTTCGGCGCCGAACTTTTCGCGCGCGAAGTCGACTACCTGATCGAACGTGAGTGGGCGCGCACGGCGGAAGATATTCTTTATCGGCGTACTAAAACGGGCCTGCATCTGACCGCGGAGCGGCACGCAGCGCTGGCAAACTACCTCGCGGCGCGAATCGCAACCAGCGCATTGCCCGTGAGATAATCTGCCGATGTCCGTTAACGTCGTGATACTCGCCGCGGGCCAGGGCAAACGCATGCAATCGGCGCTGCCCAAGGTGCTGCATCCGCTCGCCGGCTCGCCGCTGCTCGCGCACGTGCTCGCCACCGCGCGCGCTTTGCGGCCCGCGCGTATCTGCGTTGTTTACGGTCACGGTGGCGAGCAGGTACCGGATGCCATGCGCGCCGCCGATTTGAGTTTCGTCAAACAGGAGCCGCAGCTCGGCACCGGCCACGCTTTGAAACAGGCGCTGCCGCAACTCGACACGCGCAAAGACACGCTGGTGCTCTACGGTGATGTGCCGTTGATTGCGGTGGCAACGCTTAAGGCATTGAGCGGCAGCGGTGGCGAACGCCTGCGCATCCTGACTGCCGAGGTCGACGAGCCGCGCGGCTATGGACGCATCGTGCGCAATACCAAAGGCGCGATCACCGCCATCGTCGAGGAAAAGGATGCAACCGCGAAACAGCGCCGCATCCGTGAAATCAATACCGGGATCATGCTGCTGCCGGGTAAGCGCCTTGCGGGCTGGCTCGACCGCTTATCCAACAAAAACGCCCTGCGCGAATATTACCTGACCGATGTCGTGGCGCTCGCGGTCAAGGATCGAGTGAAGATAGAATCGTGCACACCCGATGATCCGGGCGAGATCCTCGGTGTCAACAGCATGCGCCAGCTGGCCGAACTCGAATGCATTCTGCGTTCGCGCGTTGCCGGCCGGTTGCTGGATGCCGGTGTTGCGCTGACCGATCCACAGCGCATCGATGTGCGCGGCGATCTTAACTGCGGGCGCGATGTGCGCATCGACGTCAATTGCGTATTCGAGGGGCGCGTCGAGCTTGGCGATCATACCGTGATCGGCGCGAATTGCATCATACGCAATGCGAGTGTCGGCGCCGGCACCCGGATCGAGCCGTTTACGCTGATAGATGAAGCCGCAATCGGCAAGAACTGCCGCATCGGGCCGTACGCGCGCATCCGTCCCGGCACCAAGCTGGCCGCCGATGTGCATATCGGCAATTTCGTCGAAGTCAAAGCATCCGATATCGGTGCGGGCTCGAAAGCCAATCACCTCGCTTACGTCGGCGACACGAGCGTAGGGCGCGAAGTCAACATCGGCGCCGGCACCATCACCTGCAACTACGACGGCGCGACCAAGCATCGCACGGTGATCGAGGACAATGTCCATATCGGGTCCGATGTGCAGCTGGTGGCGCCGGTCACCGTGCACGCGGGAGCCACCATAGGTGCGGGCGCGACGATTACCAAGGACGTTGCGGCCGGAGATCTCACCTATACGGAGAGGAAACTCGTGGTCAAGTCCGGCTGGCAGCGGCCGACCAAGAAGCGGTGAAAGCAATCATCGT
>CAZEAX010000217.1:0-8176 GCA_964510405.1 uncultured Streptomyces sp.
CGCGCTTCGCGCGCCGACTGCGGAATCGGCAGGTCGAACATGCTGATGGTGCCGGCATCGGGGTCGGTGAGGCCGAGACACAGACGCAGCGTGGTCGTCTTGCCGGCACCGTTCGGACCGAGCAGGCCGAAGCATTCGCCGGGCTTCAGTTCGAGATCGACGCCGGCCACGACTTCCTGCGTGCCGTACGATTTGCGTAGATCGCGCGCGACGAGATACGTCATCGGCAATGCCGCGTCACGATCTCCTGCAGTTGATGCAGGCGTCCGTGGAAAAAATGTTCGCCGCCCGGCACCACGACGACCGGCAGGTTTTGCGGGCGCGCCCAGTCGAGCACCGCCGCGAGCGGCACCACGTCGTCGAGTTCGCCGTGGACTACGAGCGTGCCGGCCGCGACCGTTTCGGCGGGAAAGCGGTTCACCGCCGGGGCGACCAGGACCAGCTGGTCGGGATGGATATCCTTCGCCACGCGCGTCTGCACGAAGCTGCCGAACGAGAAGCCGGCGCATGTAAGCGGCAACTGCCCGTATTTCTCCCTGGCGTAATGTGCGACCGCGATGAGGTCGGCGGTTTCGCCGCGACCTTCGTCGTGCGTTCCCGTGCTGCCGCCGACGCCGCGGAAATTCGGGCGCAGCGCGACGTAGCCCAGCGCGTAGAAAGTTCGCGCGAGGGTGGTCACCACCTTGTTGTCCTTGGTGCCGCCCATCAGCGGGTGCGGGTGGGCGATCAGCGCGATACCGCGGCGCCGGCCGTCGGAACTGAGGCCGGGGTCGCTGACATCGACTTCGATTTTTCCCGCGGTTCCGTCGAGCAGCAGCCTGTCTGTCGTGGCAGGTCTCAAATCTTCAGTCGCTCGACGACGCGCCCGTGCTGCAGGTGCTCGCTCACGATTTCATCGATGTCTTCGCGGTCGACGTAGGTGTACCACACCTCTTCGGGGTAGACGACCATCACCGGGCCTTCTTTGCAGCGATCGAGGCAACCCGCCATGTTGACGCGCGTCTTGCCGGGACCAGTCAGCCCCAGCGCCTTGACCTTCTCTTTCGCGTAATCGCGCATTTCCTGCGCGCCGTGGTCGTTGCAGCAGGCTTCGCCGTTGTTGCGCTGGTTGCAGCAGAAAAATACGTGGTTTTTGTAGTAACTCATATTGGGATCGGCCAATTTTTACGGCGCGCGAAACCGCCTGATTCACGGGCGGGCCGGCATTTCAATCGGGCCCGTATAGTACTGCAAAAGTTCCCGGTCTGACCATTCGGACCAAAACGACGGCCGCGGTCACAGCTCGCTGTACTTGCGCGCGTTGCCTTTGGCGCGCCGGACCGGATATTTGCGCGCGTTGATGCGGATCTTGCGGCGCGCGGCCGCGACGGCATCGATGTCGAGCACATCTGCGAGCCGCGTCAGATAAAGCAGGACGTCGGCGATTTCATCAGCGACCGCTCGCTTGCGCCGCGCATCGAGCCGCGCGCTTTGCGCCGGTGTGAGCCACTGAAAATGTTCGAGCAGTTCGGCGGCTTCGACCGCCAGCGCCATCGCGAGATTTTTCGGTGTGTGGAATTGCTCCCAGTCGCGCGCGGCGGCGAAACGGCGCAGCGCATCGGTGAGGTCGTCGAGGGTGGCGGCAGGTCGGCTCATCGTATGAACTTTCAGGTTGAATGGCGTCGACATTAACGCGATTGACGCGGCGGACCCGCGCGCGCGAGCCCGATGAGCAGCGCGAGCGCGGCAAACGGCCAACACTGCGACAGCAGGCGCACGATACTGCCGAAATTGGCGAGATGCGTCGGTTGCAGGCTCGACATGAACGGCGGCGGCGTCTGATAAGGGTTGTCGGGCATCAAATTAACGATGGCGATGCCCGCCGCCACACAGGCGATGGCGATTCCCGCCCGCGTGGCGGGCGCGAGCCACACAAGCAAGGCGATACCCGCGGCGCCGGCGACCAGCCCCCCCGCCACTCCGGGCGTCAACCATTGCAACCAGCTGGCCGAGCGCGTGATCGCCACCGCTGCGACGGACTTGGCGGCGGCGGTCGCGAGCAGCGTCGCCAGCGTCGCATGCAACGTGTAGCGTCGCGCCTGCATCAGCAGAGAAATGGCCAGGCCGAGCGCGGCGACCGCCAGCGCCACGACGACGGCTTCCGCGAGCAGGTAGGCCTGCGACGAATGCAGGAACATCGGAGCAAGGCCGAGCGCGTCGCGCAAGTTGCCGCTGCCGAACGCCACCGGCGACGGCTGAAACTGGATGACGATCCACAATGCCACGACGATCAACCCCCAGTCGCCGAGCGGTCCCGCGCGCACCACCCGCCGCCGCAGCGCGGCCAGCGGATTGTTCGACAGCGCAAGCAGCATGGCGAAGAGCGCGCCCAGTGCGGCGCCTGCGCCGTTGGACAGCAGATCGATATTCGAGGCGATCCGCGTCGGCAGGAACATCTGCACGCTTTCGAGCAGCAGACTCAGCGATACCGCGAGCGCGGTCGCGAGCACGAACGCAAACGCCGCCGACAGCGGCGGGCGCAGCGCGAAGAACAGCATCGCGCCCAGCGGCAGATAGGCAGCGACGTTGAGCGCAATGTCGCTGACGGTGATATAACGCGGCCACGGCGCGGTCAGAAAACCGAGCACTTCGGGGGGCGGCATGCGCCAGCCCGCAAACGGCTGCAGGCTGGCATAGACGATGAGCAGTGTGTAAGCTAACGCGACGTATCCCGCCAGGGGCGCTCTGATCGGGGCTTGCATTGTGTTACGGACTCTCAATCATCAAGGTCGTCCGAAGTAGGAACGGACACGAGGTCATGACCCGCTTGTCCAGAAACTCGCCCGCTTGGGCCTGCACGCCATGACTGTATTCTATGATGTTTTCAACGGCGATGCGGACGGTATCTGCGCGTTGCATCAGCTGCGCCTCGTGGAACCCCGCGCGAGCGTGCTCGTCACCGGCGCGAAGCGCGATATTGCGCTGCTCGAGCGGGTCGACGCGCGCGGCGGCGATGCCGTCACCGTGCTCGACATCTCGCTTGCCCGCAACGCTGTGGCGCTCGATCGATTGCTCCGGCGTGGCGTCGCGTGCCGCTACTTCGATCATCACGTCCCGGGCGAAATTCCCATGCACCCGGGGCTCGAGGCTTTTATCGATACGGCGCCCGACGTGTGCACGAGCCTGCTGGTCGACCGGTATCTCGAGGGACGCCAGCGGATCTGGGCGGTGGTGGCTGCGTTCGGCGACAATCTCGCGGCGTCAGCGCGCGGTGCGGCGGCAATGCTCAACCTGAACGAACTGCAGCTTGCCCAGTTGCAGGAACTCGGCGACTGCATCAACTACAACGCGTACGGCGACAGCGTCGACGACCTGAATTATCACCCGGCCGATTTGTACGAGACGATTTCGCGGTATCCCGACCCGTTTCAGTTCATCGGCGGCGAGCCCGTCTATGAAGTCCTGCGCACATCGCGCGCCGACGACCTGTATCGCGCGGGCGAACTCGAGCCCGCTTTCGCGACCGCGAAGTGCGCGATTCATGTGTTGCCGGATGCGGCGTGGAGCCGGCGCGTGAACGGCACGTTCGGCAACCAGCTGGCGACCACGTACCCGCAACGCGCGCATGCCGTGCTGGTGACGGGCGACAACGGTTACGCCGTAAGCGTACGCTCACCGATTGCCGCGCCGCGCGGTGCGGATGGATTGTGTCGTGAGTTTGGCGGGGGAGGGCGACAGGGCGCGGCAGGAATCGACTCGCTACCCGCTGGCGATTACGAGCGCTTTGCGGCGGCGTTCACGCGCACTTACGGTTAGCCGCATGCCGGTGCCGGATAAATCGGGTTGCAGCTTTAGTCCGCGTTGAGCGATTTTCCGTATAACAGCGTGACGTTGACCCGGCGGTTGCAATAGCCGGGCGCGAAATGGATTTCGTCGGTGGTGTGGAAGAGCGTCGAGTCAAAGACCACGCAGCGATTTTCCCGGTACGGCACGCGCTGGGGTTGCGCATTGTGCGCGGTGAGAAAGGCTGCCATTTTTCCCGATTTGCCGTTGTAATCCTCGAATGTCCATTCGGCGGGCGCCGGTACGTCGTAAATCACCATGCCGCCGGTCGTTTTGTCCACGCAGGCGTCTTCGGGCGTGACCCAGAAATTGACGTTCACGTTCGCAAAATCCGCGTGCATGTTGATGCCGTGCAGGCGCTGGTCGTATTTAAACGCCCACGCCTGCGTCAGTGGCGCGCCGCCGATCACGCGCGGCATCATCATTTTCATTTCATCGGCGATCGCCAGCAGCACGCGCGGACAGAAACCGCTGCCGAAGAGCGTGCCGACGTAGCCATTGTCGAAATAGGATTTCCAGATCGTCGCTTCTTCACAGTATTCGCGCAGAGCCGCCAGAGCCGCCGGCGACAGGAAGTTGTCGATGACGACGAGCTTGGGGGACCCCCGCGTGAAAGATTCTTCAATCGCGCTGTAGTCATTCTCGCCGAGTGTTGTGCCGTTGAACGGCGGATCGGGGCAATAATGGTATTCAGCCAGCGCCTGGCGCAGCAATTCGCCTTCCCGGCCGGGGGGTGAAAACTTTACGTTCAAGTCTTTGCTTGGTTCCGCGTAATGCTTGAGAACCGACAGCGCTTGCAGACCGCTGCCCGACAGCTTGCCGCGGCTCGCAAGCACCTCAAGTTGCTCGAGATCATGACGCAAGCGCGGCCCAGGTACCGGCCAGGTGAGACTGCTGTAACCCGCGCCCTGCTCGATCGATAACTTCAAACCTTGTCGCAGGAGCCGATGCGCGGAATTGAGATCGCGCTGATGCAGGCGATCACGCGCAAGCGCGGTCACCGACTCGGTGTCGTTGTAAATATCGTTGCGGTATTGGTTGACGAGTTGATCGAGGTCGCGCGCCGCGCCTGAGTTAATGAAAATCTTGAGCAGTCCGCGAAGCGCGGTCAGTGATACCCGTCCCGACTTGAGCGATTCCCGGTAAAATTTGATCGCCTCATCGAGATTGTCAAGCCGCGCGCAGGCGTGCCCGAGTTGCGCAGGAATTTCCGGCAACAGCGTGCCTTGATCCTTGACGTCGTTGTAGGCTGCAATCGCGGAGTAAAAGTCGCCGAGCTGGTTGTAGCACTTCATGAGCTGCAACGCCGTCATCTGATCCTTCGGCTTCACCTTGTTGGCGTGAATGGCGTTGCCCAGCGACTCGTGAACGTTGCCGGACTCGAAGCTGGCCATGCTGCAAATGATCAGCGCGCGGGTATTATGCGGGTTGGTGGACAGAACCAATGTCGCCATGGAATTAGCACGCATCCAATCGCCTGTCGTCGCCGCAACTTCGCCGAGTACGGTCAACAGCAGGACCTCGTCGGGCGGTGGATTCGACACGCGTTCGCGCACATAGGTCGCGGCCTCATCGATAAGGCCGTTCATTTGCAGCAGGATCAGATACACCGCAACGGCGTCGCAGTTTGCGCCAGGCGCGCGGACCGCTTCTCGCGCCAACGCCAGCGCGGCGCGCGGGTCCTGGCGTTGGACGATGCCGGCCACGGCCCGGCTCGCCTTCAGCGGCCATTGATCCTGCCAGCGATGCTCCGCGCTGTATTTCAGCAGTGAGTCAAACTCGCCGGCGCAATACAGGCAAATGACGGCTTCGAACGCATCCTCGTCGGACACGATATCGCCGGCCGCAATCAATGCGCGGGCATCCGGGAAATTACCGGCCGAGCGGAGTTTTTTTATCCGGATAAATTTTTCGGAAAGCATGATGCAGTCAGGCGGTTTCGGCGGGCGGTGCGGAACCCGAAGCGGGTCATTCCGCCTTGATGTTGCCGTCGCGAATGACTTTGGTGTACTTCGCGTTCTCGGCCCTGATGAAAGCCGCGAATTCTTCCGGCGTGTTGCTGAACGGGTCGCCGCCGAGGGAAATAAGCCGTTCCTTGACGCCCGCGTCGGCGGCCGCGCGCCGGGTGTCCACCTGAATTTTCGCGATCACGTCGGCGGGCGTGCCCGCGGGCGCGAGAAAGCCGAACCATTGGGTCGATTCGAAATTGATGCCCGCTTCGTGCAATGTCGGGGTATCGGGCGAGGCCGCGCTGCGTTTCGCCGAGGTCACCGCGAGCCCGCGGATGCGGCCGGACTTGATGTGCGGAATAATCGGCGCGAGGCCGAGGATCGCCGTCGGGATCTGGCCGCCGACGAGGTCGGTGACCGCGGGGGCCGCGCCTTTATACGGCACGTGCAGGTAGTTGATGCCGGCGTTCGTTTTCAGCCATTCGCCGGCGAGGTGCTGGGTGCTGCCGGTGCCGCTGGAGCCGAACGGCAGTCCGCCCGGCGTCTTCTTCGCGAGCGCGATCAATTCCTTGATGGATTTCGCGGGCACCGACGCGTGCACGACGATCATGTTCGGATAAGTGGCCGCGAGCGAAATTGGGGCCAGATCCTTGAACGGGTCGTAATTCATTTTCGCGTAAAGCGCGGGATTCAACGCGATTTCCGCAGGCGAGCACATCAAGAGGACGTAGCCGTCTTTGGGTGAGCGCGCGACCGCTTCGGCGCCTATCATGCCGCTGGCGCCCGGACGGTTCTCGATCACCACCGTCTGGCCCCAGTATTCGCCGAATTTCTGGCCGAACGCGCGCGCGGTGATGTCGAGGCCGCCGCCCGCGGGAAAGGGCGCGATGATACGCACCGACTTTGCCGGATAGGACTGCGCATTCAGGGCGCCGGCGGTGACGAGCAGCAGGGCGATTCCCGAACAAATGCGGATCAACATGGCGGACTCCGGGTTCCATGCGGCAGGAGCCTCATACTAATCGAAAATACGGCGGCAGGTTAGCCGGCCGCGTCGGGAATCGCACCCGCGAGCACGTCCATTTCGATCGTGGCAAACGCGATGAGCCACAACAACGCGTCGTAAGCATCGAACCATTCGCCGCGCCAGCCCCACATCAGAACGAGGATCGCGAGCCCTGTATAGAGCGCCGCCGCGGCCGCGGTAAAACCCTTTCGCATCCGCGCGACTTGGCGCGGATGACGCACTTCGATTTCGAGCAGCACGACCACGGCGATCCACAAGGCCGTGTTGACGGTATCGAGTGCGTCCTGCTCGAGCACGTAACCGATGCCGGCCATGCAAATGCCGGCGGCGGCGGCAACCCTGCCGGCTCGCATGGCAAGGGCGGCGCGCGGTGTCCGGACGTGCGCCGCAAATCCGGTTTCAAGCATGAAAAGGGCGAGCAGCACGAGCCACGCACCAGCGTCCAGCCCTTTGCTGAGGGTCCCCGCGTACAGGTAATACGCAGTATTGCAGCAGAGCAGCGCGAACACCGCGACGCGCATGCCGCGGTACCAGGATGAGCGTGAAAAAACGGCCGCCACGATGCTCGCGCGCGTGCGCGCGTTTTAACGCGACGCCGGGTGGCGCGCAGGTGCGGGCGTGTGCGCTGCCGCTTTATGCTGGATGACGAGCGGCGCGAGCGAACCGGCGATCATGCCAAACAGTGCCGCAAAAAAGCCGGCCAGCTGCGGCGGACAGACCGCATCCGGCGCCAGGACTTCGAGCCAGATCCAGGTTGCGAGCCCGAGCACGATGGCGGCGAGCGCGCCCTGCGTATTGGCGCGTTTCCAGTACAGGCCGAACGCGAGCGGCACGAACGCGGACACCAGCGTCACCTTGTAGGCATTTTCGACCATTTTGTAGATCGAGAGCTGCGAATTCAGCGCGAACAGCGTGACCAGCACCGTGAAGCACAACACGACGATGCGCATCAGGCGCAGCAGCTGCTTGTCGCCCAGGTGCCTGAACGCGGGGCGCAGGATGTTTTCGGTGAACGTCACCGACGGGGCCAGCAGGGTCGCGCTCGCGCAGCTCTTGATCGCGGAGAGCAGCGCGCCGAAGAACATGACCTGCGCGAAGAGCGGCGCATGGTTCAGGATCATGTTGGGCAGGATCAGCTGCGATTGCTTGTCGCCGTTGATCAGCTTTTGCACGAGCCCGGGGTCAATCAGCGTCGCCGAGTAAGCGAGAAACATCGGGATGAACGCAAAACAGAAATAGAGGCCGCCGCCCAGGATCGACGCGCGGCCCGCGGTGCGTTCGTCTCGCGACGACGCCACACGCTGAAACACGTCCTGCTGCGGGATCGAGCCCAGCATCATCGTGATGGCAGCGGCGGTGAAACCCAGGATGCCGGCAA
>CAZEAX010000218.1:0-8173 GCA_964510405.1 uncultured Streptomyces sp.
GCAAGCAGGAGCTGATTTTCGCGCTGCTGAAAAATCGCGCCAAAAAAGGCGATTCGATATTCGGCGAAGGCACGCTGGAAGTGCTGCCCGACGGCTTCGGCTTTCTGCGCTCGCCGGACACTTCATACCTCGCGGGCACCGACGACATCTACGTAAGCCCGTCGCAGATCCGCCGCTTCAACCTGCATACCGGCGATTCGATCAACGGCGAAATCCGCACCCCGAAGGACGGCGAACGCTACTTCGCGCTGGTCAAGGTCGACAAGGTCAACGACGAGTCGCCCGAGAACTCGAAACACAAGATCCTGTTCGAGAACCTGACGCCGCTGTTCCCGAACGAGCGCTTCATCATGGAGCGCGATATCAAGTCGGAAGAGAACCTGACCGGCCGCATCATCGACATCATCGCGCCGATCGGCAAAGGCCAGCGCGGCCTGCTCGTGTCGAGCCCGAAGAGCGGCAAGACGGTCATGATGCAGCACATCGCGCACTCGATCGCCGCCAACAATCCGGAGGTCTACCTGATCGTGCTCTTGATCGACGAGCGTCCCGAGGAAGTCACGGAGATGCAGCGTTCGGTCAAGGGCGAGGTCGTCGCCTCGACGTTCGACGAACCGGCGACGCGCCACGTGCAGGTCGCGGAAATGGTGATCGAGAAGGCGAAACGCCTGATCGAACACAAGAAGGACGTCGTGATCCTGCTCGATTCGATCACGCGGCTCGCGCGCGCCTACAACACCGTGGTGCCGGCATCCGGCAAGGTGCTGACGGGCGGCGTCGATGCCAACGCATTGCAGCGGCCGAAGCGTTTTTTCGGCGCCGCGCGCAACATCGAGGAAGGCGGCTCGCTCACCATTATCGCGACCGCACTGATCGACACGGGCTCGCGCATGGACGATGTGATTTACGAAGAGTTCAAAGGCACCGGCAACATGGAAATCCATCTTGACCGGCGCATGGCGGAAAAGCGGATTTATCCGGCCATCAATGTAAACAGGTCCGGCACGCGGCGCGAAGAACTGCTGCTCAAAGCCGATATCCTGCAAAAAATCTGGGTACTGAGAAAACTGCTCTACCCGATGGACGAACTCGAAGCGACCGAGTTTCTGGTCGACAAGTTGCGCGCCACCAAGAACAACGCGGACTTTTTCGATTCGATGAGACGCGGTTAGCTTTAACTCGTAGATAGCACCTCGATGAAACTCCCTGGAACAAAAAAGTCCCGGCCGCCGTTCCCGCAAGCGGGCCTTCGGCTAACGAGTCCCGACGGCTACTGTTTCGACTCGATGAGACGCGGTTAGCGTTAAACCGTAATTCGTTATGCGTAATCCGACGGGAATTGCAGCAGCAATCGGCGTGATGATTGCGCTTCTCGCGGGTTGCGCGTCAACGCCGGAAGCGTCGCCAAGCAGCGATGCCGACGCGAAACGCTTCGACTCCGCGCCGAACGCCGCAATCGTTTACATATACCGCCCGACCGGCGCCGGTCACGGGGTGTCAACGATCTGGGTGAACGGCAGGTTGGTAGGAGAAACGTTGCCGCAGACTTTTTTTCGCGTGCCGGTGCGCCCCGGCCGCACCCGGATCAATGCATCGGCGGGTGACGCGGGCCGGATTGAATTCGACACGCAAGTGGACGGTGTTTATTTCGTCGAAGCGCAAGTGGCTGGCGATAGTCAAAGCGAGTCGTCCACCGTATTTCGCCGGGTCGCGCCTGAAAGCGGCAAAGCGACGATCGCCGGTTGTTGCCGCATGCTGGAAACGTGGCGGCCGGGCCAGCAGCGCTTCAACTTCTGACCGGATTGCGCCGGCGTATCAATGCGACCATGCGTTCCGCGCGTCGCCATTGCTTGCAAATTCGGATTTAATCCCAACTTGCAACTCCCCCCCCGGTAGGGGATAATCGCCGCTTTTCGCGCAACGGCAGCAGTCAAGGACAAGGCAATGAAAGACAAAATTCACCCTGAATACAAAGAGATAAACGTCATCTGCAGCTGCGGCAGCAAATTCAAGACGCGCTCGACCATGGGCAAGGATATCCACATCGAAGTTTGCGCCGAGTGCCATCCGTTCTACACCGGCAAGCAGAAGATCGTCGATACCGCCGGCCGCGTCGAGAAGTTCAAGCAGAAATACGCACGCAAGCCGACCTCCAAAGGCAAGTCCGCAACGACGGCCTGAGAGCTTTTTGCGTCCCGATAAAAAAGGCAGCTGCGGCTGCCTTTTTTATTTGCGGGCTCCGGCTTGCGTAGCCGCGACCAGCCCTTAGTCTTACTCGATCGCGCGCGGCTATTTTTTCTTGCCGCCCGCCGCGAAGTCGGCTTTCCGGATCATGCCGTTGACGCCCTTCACGCGATCGACGACCTGCGTTACCTGAAAATCGACCGCGGCGCTGGCATAGGCCAACGCGCTTGCGCGATCCATCCCGAGCTTCTCGCTTAGAAATTGCACGGTCTGGCGCGTGGCATCCTTCATGGCTTCATTGAGGTCCGCATTGAGCCCGACGGGAATCCAGTACTGCGGGGTTTCCGCAAACGGGTTCTTCATCGGCGCCTTCAGCGGCAGGCGCGGGTCGCCGGCCTTGAGCACCGTAAGCCTGAACGTCGAGCGTAGCGAACCTTCAAGCGCGGTCAGCGCAACTTCGCCGTCGCCCTGCACGAAGTGCGGATCGGACGCATAGAACATCGCGCCGTCGACCAGTACCGGTATGTAGAGCGTCGAACCAACCGTGAGATCGTTGATATCGAGATTGCCTGCATACTCGCCCGGCGGAATGGAATTCGGCTTGTCTTTGGTATTGACGGCCACACCCATCGTGCCGTGAAACGGGTGCAGCGGAAACAGCGTCTCGCGGCCGTTGTCGCTTTTCACCACGCCATACCATTTGCCGCCGACTTCGCGGATGGGCGCAAACCGGAACACGTTGTGGTACTTCTCGGGCTGCGACGCGCTCGCATCGGCTTCGGGCGGCTTGGTTTCGGGAAATTCGCCGGGCAGCGCGCCCTTGCCGTGGCGGTTGGAGATGACGCCGTACGGCACGCGCGGTTTCAACGCGATCATTTCCACCTTCAGCACGTCGCCTGCTTTCGCGCCCTCGATTTCGACCGGCCCCGTCACGACATGCGGACCGTCCTTGACGAAATCGTGCTCGAGGCTGGACGCTGCGATCGCCTGCGCATCTTTCAGCACCTGCCCGGGTTTCACGCCGAACTGCCCGAAGAACTTGACCGGGTCCTTGCCCTGATCCTCGAGCACACCTTCGTGCGACACTGAATCAAACGTCACCAGGCTGCCCGATGGCACGGTCAGCACCGGTTTCGCGTCGGCATTGGGCAGGCTGCCCCAACGTGCGGTTTCCGGCGTCGTAGGCACATAGTAACCGCCGCCCTTCTTCAACTTCATCGGCTTGTCGCCGAGCGGTTGCAGAATATTGAAATCCGCGCCCTGTGCCGCCGGCGCGAGCAACAGCGCAGTCGCGCACGCCGCGAGTATTCGCAGTGACTTGAACATAATGGCTCCCTGTAAGTTGGCGTATGAAACGATGGCTACCTTACCCCCGGATCGTCCCTCGACGCAACGACCGATGAAAAGCCGGCGCGTTGACCGGCGGCAAGATACACGGTTGACACGGCGCTTCGCGCTGCATCAGTAAGTCTTGTACGCGAGATATTTGCCGCTCATCACGATGTTCACGCGGTCGCCCTTGGGGTCCGGCTCGCGCGTGAGGTCCATCTTGAAATCGATCGCGCTCATGATGCCGTCGCCGAATTCCTCGTGTATCAACTCCTTGAACGTGGTGCCGTAAACGTTCACGAGTTCGTAGAAGCGATAGATCAGCGGATCGGTCGGCACGGCGGTCGGCAGCGAACCTTTATACGGCACTTGTTGCAGCCACAGCACCGCGTCAGCCGGGAGGTCGAGCAGTTTGCCGGCCGCCTGCGCCTGCTGTTTCGTCATCTGCATCTGGCCCAGCAACGCGGCGGCCGTCCATTCCTTGCTCTGGCCGACGGCCTTGGCGAGCTTCGCCCACGACAACCCTTTCTTGATTCTCGCCATCACCACGAGTTCGGTGACCTGCGCGCGATTTGCGATATTCATATGTCTGCCTCCTGGTTAGAAATATTTCAGATCGTTGCCAATCAGTTCCTGATGACGGCCACCAAAGGCGTCGCGGCGGGCCGGGGCGCCGCCGGCAATGCGGGAATCGGCGGCGGCCCGGCGCCGAGACCGGGCGTTACTTGCGGCGGGTGGTGCGGGTCGTAGTTCGCTGGCTGCCGCTCGGTGAATTCTTTCGAGCGGCTGACCAGAAAATCGACGAGGTGATTGCGGATCGGGTAGTACTGCGGATCTTTGTGTATCGTATTGCGGCTGCGGTCGCGCGGCAGCGTATTGACGACGATTTCGGCAATGCGGGCATCGGGTCCGTTGGACATCAGCAGGATCCTGTCGGCGAGCAGGATCGCTTCGTCGACGTCGTGCGTGATCATGAACACGGTCTGGCGGGTGGCCGCGCAGATTTTCAGGAGCTCGTCCTGGATCACGCCGCGCGTCAACGCATCGAGCGCGCCGAACGGCTCGTCGAGCAGCAGCATCTTGGGTTCGATGGCGAACGCGCGCGCAATGCCCACCCGTTGCTTCATGCCGCCGGACAATTCCGCCGGCTTCTTGTGCTCGGACCCGGTGAGGCCGACCAGGTCGAGATAGCGCTGGCAGATCTCGTCGGTTTTCGCGCGGTCCGCGTCGCGCCAGCGCGATTTCACCGCGAACTCGACGTTTTTCCTGGCAGTCAGCCACGGCATCAGCGCATGGCCTTGAAACACGACGCCGCGGTCCAAACTCGGGCCCGCGATCTCGCGGCCGGCCATAATCATGACACCGGCGCTCGCTTCTTCGAGGCCGGCGAGAATATTGAGTATCGTCGATTTGCCGCAGCCCGAATGGCCGACGATGCAGACGAACTCGCCTTTGTCGATCGAGAAGTGGACCTTGTCGAACACGACGAACGGCGCGCCGCCGCGCGGCGGCGCAAACGATTTCGACAAACCTTCGACCCTCAGAAATTCCACGTTCGCGGCGCCCTACTCTGGATACGTGACGGCGCGCGCGAGACGCGCGAGGATCTGGTCGAGCAGCATGCCAACGAGACCGATCAGCAGAATCGCGCACAGGATGTTGCTGATCGACAGGTTGTTCCATTCGTTCCAGACGAAGTAGCCGATGCCGGTGCCGCCGACCAGCATTTCCGCCGCCACGATCACGAGCCACGCGATGCCAATCGAGATCCGCATGCCGGTCATGATGGTGGGCGCGGCGGCCGGCAGCACGACCCGGAACGCCGTGCGCATCGGGGAAACCTCCAGCGTGCGCGCGACATTCAGCCACTCGCGCCGGACGGCCGACACGCCGAATGCGGTGTTGATCAGCATCGGCCACAACGAACAGATGAAGATCACGAAAATCGACGAGGTCGCACTGTCCTTGATCGTATACAGCGCGAGCGGCATCCACGCGAGCGGCGAAATCGGCTTCAACACCTGGATGAACGGATCGAACGCGCGATAGAGCAATGGCGACATGCCGATCACGAAACCAAGCGGGATCGCGACGAGCGCTGCCAATCCGAAGCCGACCGTCACGCGGCCGATCGAATACGCGATCTGGATGCCGATACCCTGGTCGTTGGTGCCGCGCACGTAAAACGGGTCCTTGATGTGCTCCCACATTTTGAGTCCTACGTCTTTCGGCGAGGGCATCGCGGATTTCTGGCCGCTGGCGGCGGCGGATCCGAGCATCTTCGCGTATTCCGTGTCGGCCACCTGCGTGCCGACGCTCGGCCGGGTCGCCGCCTGCCAGATCGCGAGAAACAGCGCGAAAATAAGCATCGACAGCAACGCAGACGCAAGACGGCCCGAACGCGGCATCATGGAGGCCTATGTCCTCTTGATCGCGAAGCTCTCGATATAGGCATCGGGCTTGGCGGGATCGAACTCCTTGCCCATTACCGAGAATTTCTTGCTCGCGGTCGCCGGCGGTTTCAGCCCGGCCTCTTTCATGATCTTTGCCGCATCGGTCGCGAGAAACACTTCGCGCGCGATTTTCGCGTAATCGATGTTGCCCTTGACCTGGCCCCAGCGCTTCATCTGGCTCATGATCCAGACCGCAAACGACTGCCACGGGAACGGATCGAAGTCGATGCGGTTGGGCACCTTCAATATATTGCCGAGGCCGTCGGCATAGTTGCCGGTCAGCACCTGCTCTACCACCGTCACCGGCTGATTGAGAAAATTGACCGGCGCAATGGCCTCCGCGATTTGCTTGCGGTTCTCCGGTTTCGCGGCGTAGGCGGTGGCATCCACGATGGCCTTCAACAGCGCGCGATACGTGTTTGGATTGGTCGTGACGAATTCCTTGCTGGCGGCGAACGCGCAGCACGGGTGCCCGTCCCACAATTCCTTCGTCAGCAAGTGTATGAAACCGACGCCGTCGTAGACCGCGCGCTGGTTGACCGGATCGGGCGCGAGGAAACCGTCGATATTGTCGGCGCGCAGGTTGGCAACCATCTCGGGCGGCGGCACGGCGCGGATCTGGACGTCGCGGTCCGGATCGATACCGTGCTCGGCCAAGTAATAGCGCAGCAGATAGTTGTGCATCGAGTAATCGAAAGGCACGGCAAACTTGAAACCCTTCCACTGCTTGGGGTCGCGTTTGTCCTTGTGCTTGATCGCCAGCGTGATGGCCTGCCCGTTGATGTTCTCGATCGCCGGCACGGTGTAGGGAATCGGATTGGAACCGACGCCCATCGTGATCGCGATCGGCATCGGCGAGAGCATGTGCGCTGCGTCGTACTCCTTGTTGAGGGTCTTGTCGCGGATGACCGCCCAGCCGGCGGTTTTGACGACATCGACGTTGAGTCCCTGCCGCGCATAAAAGCCCATCGGCAGCGACATGATGATGGGCGTCGCGCAGGTGATGGGGATGAAACCGATCTTGACCGACTGCTTCTCGAGACCGCCGCTTTGCGCGAACGCCTCCTTGGCCGCGCCGAGCGGAAAAAACGTCGATATCGCCGACAACGCGGTGCCGGCCCCTACCGCGCGCAGGAAACGCCGGCGCACCTCGTCCTGCGGAAACAGCGCGCGCATGACTGCGGATTCGACCACCCGCGCGTGCAGCGCCTCGCTGCCGCTCGCGAGCGAGTCGGCCTCGAGCGCGGCGTCGTGTTCCGCCGGCGTCGAGTGGCGGCCGCAAGCGCAGCCGGCGGACAGTTTGATGTTCGGGTCATACGGGTTCTTGAAGCCGGACATGCGCGTCTCCGCTCAAAATTGAACGCCCTGCTTATCAGCAGGATGCATACCAGCGCCGGACGAGTACGCAAATCCTTTAATCAGCGAGCTGTTTTCATTGGCGAATCCGGTACGGCTATGCGAGCGGTATACGCGCCGCCGCCATTCATGGCGCAAACCCTCGCACGTTAGTGGTGCGGCGCGCACCCGAATCGGGCGCAGCGGTAGTCGTTTCGCGACTCAACCGCTAAAATCGCGCCATGACGTTGCGGATTCCTGTTCTGTTCGCGCTGTTGCCGCTGACGCTGCTGCTCGCGGACTGCGCGCAAAATCCCGTTTCCGGCCGCGCGAATTTCGTGACGATGTCGGAATCGCAGGAAGTCCAGATCGGCCGCCAGGAAGACGTGAAAGTGCGGCAGGAATACGGGGTATTCGACGACAAGCTGCTGCAAAAGTACGTGAACGAAGTCGGCCAGCGGCTCGGCAAGGCGAGCCACCGCCCGCAGCTCCAATACACTTACACGGTCGTCGACTCGCCCGAAATCAACGCATTCGCATTGCCCGGCGGCTACATTTACATCACTCGCGGCATCCTCGCCTATCTGAACTCGGAGGCGGAACTCGCGGCCGTGCTCGGCCATGAAACCGGCCACGTGACCGCGCGCCACAGCGTGCAGCAGATCAGCGCGGCAACCGCCGCCGGCGTCGGCGCCACGCTGCTCGGAATTTTCGTGCCGGTTTTGCGCAACCAGGCCGGCGACACCGCGATCAACCTGCTCGGCAACGCTCTCCTGTCGGGCTACGGCCGCGAACACGAGCTCGAAGCCGACAAGCTCGGCGCCGAGTATCTGTATCGCACCGGCTACGATCCGCAAGCGATGATCAAGGTG
>CAZEAX010000219.1:0-8078 GCA_964510405.1 uncultured Streptomyces sp.
GCCCGGGAACGCGGTCGTCACCAGCACCTGCGGCGGCACGATCTGCGGATATTGCGTGATCGGCAATCCGAGCACCGCAACCGCGCCCGCCAGCGAAATGATCAGCGAGATTACCGCCGAGAAAACCGGACGATCGATGAAGAAATTAAACATGCCTACTTCGCGCCCTTGTCGGCGGCCGGCGCCGGCGCGGCGCCTTTCGCGTCATACGTCACGTCTTTTTTCGCAGCGTCTTTCGCGTCGCTTTTTTTCGCGGCGTCACTTTTGTCGTCGCCCGCTTTCTTGGCGTCATTCTTCGCATCGGGCGTTGCGACCGCGGGCTTCACCGGCGCGCCGGGACGCACCTTCTGGATGCCTTCGACGACCACCATCTCGCCGGGCGTGATGCCGCTTTCGACCACCCAGTTGTTGCCATCCCGCGTGGTGGCCGTGATTTCGCGGTACTGAGCCTTGCCTTCCGCGTCGACCACGAAAACCGAACGCTTGCCCTGCAGTTCCTGCACCGCCTGCTGCGGGATGAGGATTGCGTTCAGCGGCTGCAAAGACGGGAATATCACGCGCACGAGCTGACCGGCGCGCAACAGGCGTTCCGGATTGGGCACCTGCACGCGCACCTGCAGCGTGCCGCTTTTCGCATCCACCGCGGCGTCGACGAAATTGAGCGTGCCGCTCAACTTGTACTCGCTGCCGTCGGCGAGCCGCAGCCGGAACGGCGGCAGCTTGGCTTTGTCCTCGCCGGGATTGTGCTTCAGCTGGCGCTGCATCTCCATCAACTTCTGCTCGCTCACGGTGAAATTCACGTAGATCGGATCGACCGAGTACAGGGTGGTCAGCAGGGTGGTGGACGCGTTGACGAGGCCGCCCGGCTTGATCAGCGCCTTGCTGATCACGCCGTCGCGCGGCGCGCTTATCGTCGCGTAGTCGAGATTGAGTTCCGCCGTCTTGACCTGCGCGCGTGCTGCGTCTTCGTTGGCCGCATCGGTGGCTTCCTTCGCAACTGCGGCGTCGAGATCCTGCTGGCTGATCGCCTTGTCGGCGAGCAGGGGCCGGATGCGATCGAGGTTCTGCTTCGAATTGATGTGGGTTGCCTGCGTTTGCGCAAGCGTCGCCTTGGCCTGCGCCAACGCCGCGATGAAAGGTTGCGGGTCGATTGCGAACAAGAGGTCGCCGCGTTTGACGCGCGAGCCGTCCACGAAGCCCTGGCGTTCGAGGATCCCGCTGACGCGCGCGCGGATTTCGACGGTGTCCACGGCCTCGGTCTGGCCGACGTATTCCTCGGACACGGTGATCGGCTGGGCGACCGCCTTGATCACGCTCACTTCGGGCGGCGGCGGCGCCTGCCCCGCATTCTTGTTGCCGCAGGCGGCAAGCGCCAGCACGGCAAGCGCAAGCGCGCCCGCGTTCAGCAGTCCGCCGCAGCGGTCATTTCGAACAGAAAATGCACGCACAAAAATCTCCCTCGCGAATTTCACCGCTGCGAAAACGCTCGCAAACGGGCCAAAAAAAGGCGTTATTGTGACAGACTGGCGGAGATACGACACCCCGCCGCGCGACTAGCGACGTTCGCACCTCAAGTTTTTAACCGCAGCGGCAAATTGCGCAGCCGTTTCCCGGTTGCCGCGAATATCGCGTTAGCCACGGCCGGCGATGCGCGCAGGGCGCATCGCATGGCGGCAGTTGAACGCTTGCTCCGGCCTGCCATCACGTTTTCAACTGCAGCGGCAAATTGCGCAGCCGTTTGCCGGTAGCCGCAAATATTGCATTAGCCACGGCCGGCGCAACGGGCGGCACGCCGGGTTCACCAACGCCGGTGGGGGGTTCGCTGCTTTGAACAATGTGGACGTCGATTTTGGGCATTTCGTTGATGCGCAACGGCTGGTAGTCGTGAAAATTCGACTGTTCGACGCGGCCTTGGTTCAATGTGATCGCGCCGTACAGCGCGGCGGACAATGCAAACCCGATGCCGCCTTCCATCTGCGCCTTGATGACGTCGGGATTCACGGCGACGCCGCAGTCCACCGCGCAAACGACGCGGTCGACCTTGAACGAACCGTCTTTCTTCGTCGTCACATCGACCACTTGCGCGACAAATGAATTGAACGACTCGTGCACGGCGATGCCGCGACCGCGGCCTTGCGCGAGCGGCTTGCCCCAGCCGGCTTTTTGCGCGGCGAAATTCAACACGCCGAGGTGACGCGGCTTCCCCGCAAGCATCGCGCGCCGGAACTCGAGCGGGTCCCTGCCGGCCGCCGCCGCCAATTCATCGATGAACGTTTCGGTCGAAAACGCCGTGTGCGTCGAACCGACCGAGCGCCACCACAATACCGGCACGCCGACTTTCGTCGTATGCAGGTCCACCAGCATGTTCGGGATCCCGTAAGGGAGCGTGCTCGCGCCCTCGACCGAAGTCGCATCGACGCCATCCTTGACCAGCATCGGCTCGAACGGAGTGCCCGCGAGTATCGACTGCCCGACGATCCGGTGCTGCCACGCGATCACCTTGCCCTGCGCGTCGAGCCCCGCGCGCAGCGTGTGCAGATAAAGCGGCCGGTAGAAGCCCGCGCGCATGTCGTCCTCGCGCGTCCAGATCATTTTCACCGGTGCGCGCCCGTTGATTGCTTTCGCGATGCTGACGGCTTCGAGGATGTAATCGCCCTGCGGATTCGCGCGGCGCCCGAAGCTGCCGCCCGCGTACAGCATGTTGAGCTTGATCTGCCCGGGCTTCAAACCGGTAAGCTTCGCCACCGAGTATTGATCGGGTGTTTGCAACTGCTCGCCGTTCCAGATCTCGCATGAGTCCGCGGTCAGTTTCACGACGCAATCGAGCGGTTCCATCGCAGCGTGCGCGAGGTACGGGAATTCGAACGAGGCTTCGAGTTTTTTCGCGGCGCCGGCCAACGCGCCTGCGGCGTCGCCGTCCTTGCGCGCGACAGCGCCGGGATTCTGCGCGAGCTCGCGGTACTGTGCGAGCAGTTCGGCGGAACCCAGTTTGTTCGCGCCTGCTTCGTCCCACTCGACGGTCAGCGCATCGCGGCCCTGCTTCGCCGCCCAGAAATCATTAGCCAGCACCGCAACGCCGTTCGGCACCTGCACGACTTCCACCACGCCTTTGACCGCCTTCGCTTTCGCGGCGTCGAACGACTTCACTTTCGCGCCGAACAACGGCGGATGCGCGACAACCGCGGTGAGCATGCCCGGCAGCTTTACGTCGATGGTGAATTGCGCGGTGCCGTTGGTCTTGGCCTTGCTGTCCTTGCGCGCGACGCGCTTGCCGATCAGCTTGAAATCTTTCGCGTCCTTCAGCTTGACGTCCGCGGGCACCGGTTGCAGCGCCGCCTTGGCCGCCAGCTTGCCGAAAGTCGCCGTGCGCCCGCTCGTCTTGTGCATCACTACGCCGCGGCTGACCGCGATCGATTCGGCCGGCACTTTCCATTCGTCGGCCGCCGCCGCGACGAGCATCGCGCGCGCAGCCGCGCCGGCTTTGCGCAATTGTTCGTACGAATTCGCAATCGCCGTGCTGCCGCCCGTGCCCTGCGCCGGCCCCCACAAGAGATTGTTGTAAAGCCCCGCATCCGCCGGTGCGCCTTCCACCTTGATTTGCGCCCAGTCCGCGTCGAGTTCCTCGGCGACGAGCGTGGGCAGACCGGTATACGTGCCCTGCCCCATTTCTAGATGCTTGACGACCACCGTCACGCTGTTGTCGGTGCCGATGCGCACGAACGGATTCGGCGCGAACGACGCGACATCGACGGCGTCTGCACGCATGAAAGGTTCCATGCCGATCGCGAAACCGCCGCCGGCGATCGCCGCGGCCTGCAGGAATTGGCGGCGGCGCGGATTTTCGAGCTTGAAACGCGCGAGCTGTTTCACGGTCACGCTCCCGCCGTCCTGGCGGCGGCATGGATCGCCGCGCGGATGCGCACGTAAGTCGCGCAGCGACACACATTGCCCGCCATCGCTTCATCGATATCCTGGTCGCTCGGCTGCGCCTTCTTCGCGAGCAGCGCCGCCGCACTCATGATCTGTCCCGACTGGCAATAGCCGCATTGCACGACGTCGAGCTTCTCCCATGCGGCCTGCACGGCCTCGCCGGCTTTGGTGGCGGCGACACCTTCGATCGTCGTGATGCGCTTGCCCTCGACCGTCGACACCGGCGTGACGCACGAGCGGACCGCGGCGCCGTCGACGTGCACCGTGCACGCGCCGCACAGCGCCATGCCGCAGCCGAATTTCGTGCCGGTGAGGCTCAGGTGGTCGCGCAGCACCCATAACAAAGGCGTGTCGGGCGCCGCACCGATTTCATGCATCCTGCCATTGACTGTCAGTTTGGTCATTGCGAGTCTTCCAGGCGATCAAAGAGGCGTAGCGGGGGAAAGCGCGGATTGCGCCGGCGCAGGTGCGATTAAAGCGGATGCGGATTACGAATGCATTGCAGTTCCTGATTCAATACCGGTATTATTGTGCATGGTAGGTGCGATTATGCATAGTAGGCACAAAAAAGTAACCATATAACAAAATTACCATACGGAGTCGAGGAATGGCACCAAAAGAGAGCATGTGTCCGGCCGAAGTCACCCTGAGCGTAATAGGGGGAAAGTGGAAGCCGGTGATTTTATGGCATTTGAAAGACGGCATTAAACGCTTCAGCGAATTGAAACGCGCGATTCCCGGCGTCACCCAGCGCATGTTGAGCCAGCAGTTGCGCGAGCTCGAGCGCGACGGCGTGGTGCTGCGCAAGGTCTACGCGCAGGTGCCGCCGAAAGTCGAATACGGATTGACCGAATTCGGCCGCACGCTCGGCCCGATCCTGCGCATGATGTGCAAATGGGGCGCCGAACATTCGCGCCGCGTGCAGAACCGCACCAAGGCCAACGCCCTGACGGCGCAGGCCGCCTGACTATCCGGCGAGCACGCGCGCGAACATCGCGCGGTCGACGTTGCCGCCGGTCAACGCCACCGCGATGCGCTTGCCGCGGTTACGCGCGCGCTCCTGCAGCGCACCCGCCAACGGCGCGGCTCCCGCGCCTTCCGCCGTGCTGTGCGTCGCGCTGAAATACAGGCGCATCGCCGCTGCAACTTCTTCGTCCGTCACCGCGAGCACGCGCGCGGCGCCCCGCCACATGATGTCGAGCGCCGCCGCGTCCGGCACGCGGCACGCCATGCCGTCGGCGAGTTCGGTCGTCACCGCGTGTTCGACCGGCTTCTTCGCCTCAAACGACAGCTTGTACGCGGGCGCTTGCGCCGACACCACGCCGACGATTTCAGTCTCGAGTCCCAGCACGTCGCGCGCCGCGATCATGCCCGCGATGCCGGAACCCTGGCCGATCGGCACGTAGACGGTCGCGAGATCGGGCACGCCGCGCAAAAGTTCGAGCGCGTAAGTCGCCACCCCGCGCACGATATGCGGATGAAACGCCGGGATCATGTGCAGGCCGCGCTCGCCGGCGAGCCGCGCCGCGTATTCGCGCGACTCCTGAAAATCCGTGCCGTGCTCGATCAGTTCGACGCCGAGCGCGCGCATCGCTGCGTTCTTTTCGAGACTGTTGCCGTGAGGCACCACGATGGTCGCGGCGATTTTATTTTTGCGCGCGGCGTAGCCGACCGACTGGCCGTGATTGCCGCGCGTCGCGCTGATCACGCCCGCCGGGCGCGCGCCGCCGGCCAGCAGTTCGTGAAAGTAAACGAGGCCGCCGCGCACCTTGAACGCACCCGTCGGCGTGAAGTTTTCGTGCTTGACCCACACTTCGGCGCCGAGATCGGTTGCGAGCAGCGGCCATGCGAATTGCGGGGTCGGCGTCAGCGTCTGGTAGACGATCGTCGCGGCCCGCTCGAGATCGGCGCGCGTGAAATCGAATTCGCTCATGCGTCCATCAGGCATTCACATTGACCACGAGCCGGCCGCGGATCCTGCCGGCCAGTATTTCCGCGGCGGCCGGTATTGCATCGGCCAGCGAAATTTCGCGCGTCATCGCATCGAGCCGCGCGGCCTCGAGGTCGCGCGCGAGCCGCGCCCATGCTTCAACCCGCAGTGCGCGCGGCGCCATCACGCTGTCGATGCCCGCCAGCGTCACGCCGCGCAATATGAATGGCGCGACCGACGACGGGAAATCCATCCCGCCTGCCAGACCGCACGCCGCAACCGCGCCGCGATAGCGCATGCCGGCGCAGACATTGGCGAGCGTGTTGCTGCCGACGGTATCGACCGCGCCGGCCCAGCGTTCCTTCGCGAGCGGTTTGCCCGGCGCCGACAACGTCGCGCGGTCGATGACTTCCGCCGCGCCCAACGATTTCAGGTAATCCGCTTCGCCCGCGCGGCCGGTCGAAGCAACGACCCGATGACCGAGTTTCGCGAGCAACGCAATCGCCACGCTGCCGACGCCGCCCGCCGCGCCGGTGACCAGCACGTCGCCTTTGTCCGGCGTCACGCCATGCTGCTCGAGCGCGAGCACGCAGAGCATCGCGGTATAGCCGGCAGTACCGATCGCCATCGCCTGCCGCGAGGTGAATTGCGCGGGCAGCTTGATCAGCCAGTCGCCCTTCAACCGCGCCTGCTGCGCGAGACAGCCCCAATGCGTTTCACCGACGCCCCAGCCGTTGAGGATGACCTTGTCGCCGGGTTTGAACTCGGTGTGCGCGCTCGCGGTGACCGTCCCCGCGCCGTCGATACCCGGCACCATGGGAAATTTGCGCACGACCGGCGCCTTGCCGGTGATCGCGAGCCCGTCTTTGTAATTGACGGTCGAGTAGTCGACTTTGAGCGTGACCTCGCCGTCCGGCAGTTCGGCCTCATCGACGTCGCGCACCGCGCACTGTTGCGCGTCGCCGGACTTGCTGATGACTATCGCTTTGAACATGTGATTTTCCCGGAGGCGAAGTTTTACAGTGTAACAATATCGCCATCACCGCGTCACATGATGATGTAATTTCTCATGCTAGGATTCGACTATCGAATTTTTCCGGAGGTCCGCATGAAATTCGCTCTTGCCCTGTTGTCCGCATTAATCAGCCTGACCGCCGCCGCCCAGTCCGACCGCTTCGACAAGGTCGAGATCAAGACCACCCGGTTGACGCAGAACATCTACATGCTCGAAGGCGAAGGCGGCAACATCGGCGTGTCGGCCGGCGAGGACGGCGTGTTCGTGATCGACGACCAGTTTGCGCCGCTGACGCCGCGCATACTCGCGGCGATCAAGGCGGTCTCCGACAAGCCGGTGCGTTTCCTGATCAACACCCACTGGCACTTCGACCATACGGGCGGCAACGAGAACCTCGGCAAGGCGGGTGTCGTCATCGTCGCGCAGGACAACGTCAGAAAGCGCCTCGCGACCAAAACGCCCATCGAATTCTTCAAGTCGTCGTACGGGCCGACCGCAGCGGAAGGCCTGCCCGTGCTCACGTTCAAGGACACCGTGACTTTCCATCTGAACGGCGACGACGCGACGGCCATCCACGCGCCGAACGCGCACACCGACGGCGACTCCATCATTCACTTCAGGAACGCCAACGTCGTGCACACGGGCGACACGTATTTCAACGGTTTCTACCCGTTCATCGACACCGGCACGAACGGCTCGGTCAAAGGCGTGATCGCGGCCGCCGACCGCGTGCTGCAAATCACCGACGACACCAGCAAGATCATTCCGGGCCACGGCCCGCTGTCGAACAAAGCCGAGCTCAGGGCCTATCGCGACATGCTCGTCAAGGTGTCGGCGCGGATTGCGGCCATGGTCAAGGCGAAGAAAACGCTCGCGCAGGTGGTCGCCGCCAAACCCACGCAGGACTTCGACGGCAAGTGGGGCAACGGCTTCCTCAAGCCGGAACAGTTCGTGGAAATCGTCTACGCGAGCGCAACGAAAAACCCATAACGCCACGCCGCCACGGCGCGGCCGGCTATGCTATCGTAATAATTCAATCTCGGGAGGGGGATAACAATGAAAAGCCTGTTTGCAATCGCCGCCGCTTTGTTAAGCTTCGGCGCCGCAGCCCAGCCAAGCAAGTTCGACGCTGTGCAGATCAAGGTCATCCAGGTTGCGCAAAACGTCTACATGCTCGAGGGCGAAGGCGGCAACATCGGCGTG
>CAZEAX010000220.1:0-1865 GCA_964510405.1 uncultured Streptomyces sp.
GTCATCGCCGCGTGCGCGGAGCCCCGCGCCCGCCAGGACGGCACGTGGATCAGCGCTGCCATGATCGCCGCGTACTGCGCGCTGCATGAACGCGGGCTGGCACATTCGATAGAAACCTGGGTCGATGGCGAGCTCGCTGGCGGACTCTATGGCGTGGCGATCGGGCGCATGTTCTACGGCGAATCGATGTTTACGCGGGTGCCGAACGCGTCCAAAATCGCGCTCGTTCATCTCGTGCGCCAGCTTCAACGCTGGGACTGCGGCATGATCGACTGCCAGATGTACACGCCGCACCTGGCATCGTTCGGCGCCCGCGAAATCCCGCGCGCGGACTTTATGCGCAATCTGCAGGAGTTGGTAAACTATTCCCATTTACGCGGCCGATGGACTTTAGACCTTGACCTTATTGAATGATCTGCCGTTGTCGGTGCTGCAGTTCTACGCGACGGCACCGTATCCCTGCAGCTATCTGCCGGACCGCATGGCGCGCTCGCAGGTCGCGACGCCGAGCCACCTGATAGACTCACCGGTATACAGCGAACTCGTGAAGGCGGGGTTCCGCCGCAGCGGTGCATTCACCTACCGCCCGTATTGCGATCACTGCCGAGCGTGCGTGCCCGTCCGCGTCATCACCGAAGCCTTCAGACCGAACCGCACGCAGCGCCGGATCCGGAAAAAACACGCCGGAATGACTGCCACCCTGCTCGATCTCAAGTACAGCCACGAGCACTATGCACTGTACCTGCGCTATCAGGCGATGCGTCACGCGGGCGGCGGCATGGACCAGGACAGCCGCGAGCAGTACCGCCATTTCCTGTTGCAAAGCAATGTCGATTCGCGGCTGGTGGAATTTCGCGAGAACGGGGCGCTGCGCATTGTCAGCATCCTCGACGAACTCGAAGACGGCCTTTCATCCGTCTATACGTTCTTCGATCCGGAAATCCGGGCGGCGAGTTACGGCACTTTCAACATCCTGTGGCAAATCGAACGCTGCCTGCAGAACGACCTGCCGTATCTGTACCTGGGCTACTGGATTGCGCAAAGCCGCAAGATGGCCTACAAGATAAAATTCCAGCCGATGCAGGGATTGATCGACGGGACCTGGCAACCGCTGCCGGCGGTGCCCGACGCGCCGGCCTGACCCGCGTGCCTGCCGAATTCGCGGCGCGCATCGATGCACTGCTGCCGCAGACGCAATGCCGGCAGTGCGGATACTCCGGATGCCGCCCTTATGCCGAAGCGATAGTCGCGGGCCGCGCAGGCATCAATCAGTGCCCCCCTGGCGGCAACAACGGGGCGCGCGAGCTCGCCGCAGCGGCCGGCGTGCCTTATGCACCCGTCGATCCGCGGTTCGGCGCGACCAAACCGCCGGCGGTGGCGGCGATCGACGAGACGCTCTGCATCGGCTGCATGCTCTGCATCGAAGCGTGTCCGGTCGACGCCATCGTTGGCGCGCCCAAACTCATGCACACCGTGATTGCCGCCGTGTGCACCGGTTGCGAACTGTGCGTAGCGCCCTGCCCGGTCGACTGCATCAGCCTGCGCGCAACCGGCGCTCAACCGACCCGCGAGGAACGCCGTCTCGCAGCAACTCAGGCGCGCGTGCGCTTTCAACGGCGAACGGACCGCCTCGTCCGCGCTGTCAAAGCCAAACGCGCCGCCGCCGGCCCTCCCGGCATCGACAGGCGCATCGTAGAGCGGGCAATCGAGCGCGCACGCACACGCCTGGCGGCGCGCAAATGAGCGGCCGCGCAATCAGCCGTGAAAGACTTCCTGCTTGATCGCGCCCTTGCTGCTGTTCTTTACCGGGGACAAATGCTTGTGTGGCGGGGGGGTCGTTGGGGGGGGGGGGGGGGGGGGGGGGG
>CAZEAX010000220.1:1875-8055 GCA_964510405.1 uncultured Streptomyces sp.
CCGTGCTGCTGTTCTTCACCGCCTACATACGCTCGTCGGCATGTCGGATCATGTCTACGATCTACGCCTGCATGCGAAGGAACGACGCAATGCCGATGCTGAACGTCACCGGCCAGTTGTGCTCTTTCATTTCGTGCAGTAATCGCTGCTGTAGCATTTCGATCACCATGCGGCAGGCTTCGGCATTGGTTTCCGGCAGCATGACCGCGAACTCGTCGCCGCCCAGCCTGCCCGGCAGATCCGACGAACGCAGCTTGCGCAACATCGTTTTCGAAATCACGCGCAGCAGTTCGTCGCCGACGTGATGGCCGAACTTGTCGTTGACCATCTTGAAGTTGTCGCAATCGATATAGGCGATCGACAGCGTGCGTTTGTAGCGGCGGCACACTTCGATTTCAGCGCTCACGACCTGGTAAAACCCCCCCTTGTTGACGAGCCCGGTCAGCGTATCCTTGCGCGACTTGAAGTGCGCGTCGTCCAGCGCCTTGCGCAACTCCGTCAACGCCACCACCATGACGACGAAACCGAACAATACGCCCCCCCAATCCCAGTACAACAGCGAAGGATTGTCGATGTAACGGCCGTTTACCGCTTCCAGGTACGCCCACGAAGTGCACGCGACTATCGACATCAGGACGCCGAACAGGCGGCCGATCACCCACGTCAAGACCAGCAGCGCAACCAGGTACAACTCGGTAAGCCGCAGCCTGAAGCCAGTGACGTAATCGATCGCGGCCACCAGCAACAGCAATACCAGTCCCAGCGCGATCCACTGCCCGCGATGCTGGTTCACGAAATACGAACCAATTTCAGATTTTCCCCGTGTCCTGCCGTTCATCGTCCCGCTTTCGTCGGCCGGCCGCCTCATGGGGCAGCCGCCTCTGACCGTAGCCCCGCAATTACCATGCCATCGATGCGGCAGCGTGACATATTACTTGCACTGCGAACCTGCCGGCCTCGCGACGCAGCTGTCGCCGCATCGTATGTGACATTGTTGGCACCCGCAAGCGACGATACTTCGAGCATATTCAGACGTCATATCGCGACATTTCATCACCGAATTTACCGCGCTCCGCGAAAGGCGGACGACGCATTGACAAACGGTTGTAATTTGCCCGGCACCCGATTACGCTGGGCGCCTTTCCCGCTTGCGGCCCCCGCATGAACCCGTCCAAACGCATTGCAATTTTCGAACGGCTGCGCGCCGCCAATCCCGAGCCGCGCGGCGAACTCGAATTCCGCGACGCATTTGAGTTGCTGGTGGCGGTCGTGCTGTCGGCCCAAGCCACCGACAAAAGCGTCAATCTGGCCACGCGCGAACTCTATGCAGCCGCCAACACCCCCGCGGCCATCCTGAAACTCGGCGCGGCGGGACTCGAAGCGTACATCAAGCGCATCGGCCTGTACCGCACCAAGGCCAAAAACATCCTCGCTACATGCAAACTCCTGCTCGACGAGCACGGCGGCGAAGTCCCGGTCACGCGCGAAGAACTCGAACGGCTGCCGGGCGAGGGCCGCAAAACCGCCAACGTGATACTCAATATCGCCTTCGGCCATCCGACCATCGCGGTCGATACGCATATATTTCGCGTCTCCAACCGCACGGGCATTGCGCCCGGCAGGGACGTTGGCACGGTGGAGAAGAAATTGATAAAGCTCGTGCCCGACGAATTCAAGCTGCATGCACATCACTGGCTGATCCTGCACGGGCGCTACGTCTGCAAGGCGCGCAAGCCCGATTGTCAGGCCTGCATCATCAACGATCTATGCGAATTCAAACACAAGACCGGGCCCGCCACGCCGGCCGGCCTGCATCCTTAACGTGTTTGCCCCTTCCCGCGACCAGGCCCGGCGGTTTTTTTTCGATGTCTGGAAAAAATACCGCAACGGCGAAGCGTTGAGTGCGCTCGAGCAAGTCGCGCTGTCGGTGATCTCGCTGCACCCCGAGTACCATGCGCTGCTCGAAGACACAGAGCGCAACCTCGATCGCGATTACGCGCCGGCTGACGGCGCGGTCAATCCGTTTCTGCATCTATCCCTGCATCTGGCTGTCGAAGAGCAGTTGTCGATCGATCAGCCGCCGGGCGTGCGCGCGGAATTCGAGCGCATGCGGGCGGTCACGGGCTCGGAACACGACGCCAAGCATGCATTGCTCGAGTGCCTGGGGGAAATCATCTGGCAGGCGCAACGCGCGGGCACCGCACCTGATCCGCTGCGTTATCTCGAATGTGTCGGTGGAAAATTCCGCGCCTAGCGCGGCGGCGCACCGCGACTGCATCTCAAAGCAAGTCCCGGGCAATAAAAAACCGGATGGCTGGCGGCCATCCGGTCGTATTTGCGCAGACCGCGGATTAGTACTTGGTCGCGAGCGCCTGCTGGCTCGAGAAAAAGGCCGCCAGATCGGCGATGTCTTCTTTTTTCAGGTTGGCCACCTGCCCCGCCATGATCGGATTCTTGCGCACACCGGCTTTATAGTCGTTCAATGCGCGCACGAGATAGTCGTTGTACTGCCCCGCAAGTTTCGGGAAGTCGGGCGCCTGGCTTACGCCGTTTTCGCCATGACAAGCCGCGCAAACCTTGGCTTTTTCCTTGCCCGCCGCGGGATCGGCCGCATACGCAACCGTGCCCATTGCCAAGGCCGCCGCAACCATCAGAATTTTCGTCATCTTCGTCACCCTTATTTGCCGGCAGTTTTGACATCACCCGCGGCGTAGTACGCCCCGAGATCGGCCATGTCCTGATCGGTAAGGCCCGCCGCAATCGCGCGCATCGTCGGGTGGCTGCGCTCGCCCGACTTGTAGCCCTGCAGCGCCTTGACAATATAGCTCGCGTGCTGACCGCCGAGTTTGGGCACGTGATACACCGAGGGAAACGCCGTCTTGTAACCTTCGATGCCGTGACAACCTTCGCACAGCGCCGTTTTCTGCTTGCCCGCGGCGGCGTCACCGTCCGCGAATGCCGGACCGGCAAGCAATAACCCGACCGCGACCGCTGCAATCACATTACGAATATTCATGCCGTTGTTCTTCCCCATAGTTGCGCAAAAACTCGGGCGATTATACCGGAAATTCCGCGCGTTGCGTCCCCGTACCCATTGCCAGATAATCGGGCGGTGAGATGATATCCATAAGAATCCGTGTACCGTAAATTTCCCGACTCTTCGTTCGACCGTTTCGTGACGGCAGGTTTGGCGGCCACGCGTCACGGGTGCACAAATGCGTGGAACCGCGCGTGAGCACGGTCAGGCGGTTACTGCCTTTCCTGAACTGGTTTCCGCTGCGGCGCGACCTGTTGCAGGCCGATTTGATTGCAGGCCTCACGGTCGCCCTGATGGCGATCCCGCAGTCCCTCGCGTACGCGCAACTCGCCGGGGTTCCTGCCTATTATGGCCTTTATGCCGCGCTCATTCCCGCGGTCATCGGCGCCATGTTCGGCTCTTCGGGAATCCTTTCCACCGGCCCGGTGGCTATGACTTCGCTGTTGACCGCCGCGAGCATCTCGCAGATCGCACCGCACGGCAGCGAGCAATATTACGCGTATGCGATCCTGCTCGCGCTCGTCTCCGGCATCCTTCAGGTCGCGTTCGGCGTAATGCGGATGGGGGTCCTGCTCAACTTTCTGTCGTATCCGGTGTTGATGGGATTCATCAATGCGGCGGCAATCATCATTGGCCTGTCGCAATTGCCGGCGATCCTGGGCATACCCGCCGCACAAACGACCAATTTCCTGCTCGACACCTGGCGCGTGCTCAGCCACATGGATGCGGTGCACGAAATCTCGCTCGTGTTCGGCGTCACCGCCATCGTCCTGCTGCTCGCTTTCAGGAAATTTGCGCCGAAGCTGCCCGGCGTATTGATTACGGTGGCGCTGCTGACGGTCGCGAGCTACTGGCTCGGGTACGAAGAAATGGGCGGGCGCATTGTCGGCGAAATACCGCAGGGCCTGCCCAGCCTGAGCCTGCCGCCGCTCGACTGGCATTCGACGATAACGCTCCTGCCGGCAGGCTTCGTGATCGCGTTGATCAGTTTCATGGAAGCGATGTCGAGCTGCAAAGTCATTGCGATCAGGACGCGCACGCCGTGGGATGAAAACCAGGAATTGATCGGCCAGGGTCTGGCCAAGATCGCGGCCGCGTTCAGCCAATCGATTCCGGTGAGCGGGTCGTTTTCGCGCTCGGCGCTGAATCTGTCAGTCAATGCCAAGACCGGGATGTCCGCAGTGTTCTCCGCGATATTCGTTCTGCTGACGCTGTTGTTTTTCACCCCGCTGCTGCACCACCTGCCAAAGCCTGTGCTCGCCGCCATCATCGTGATTGCACTGATCAACCTGGTCGATTACCGCAGCATCGCGAAAGCCTGGCGCGCGCGCAGCGACGACGGCATCGCTGCCGTGGTTACGTTCATTACGACGCTCGCTTTCGCGCCCAGCATCCAGATCGGCATTCTGACGGGGATCATGCTGTCGCTGGCATTGCTGCTTTATCGCTTGATGCGTCCGCGCGTCGCCATCGTCGGCATGCACCCGGACGGCACGCTGCGCGATGCCGGGCATTTCGGACTTGCGGCATTGCATCCGCAACTCGGCGCAATGCGCTTCGACGGCTCGCTCTTTTTCGTCAACGTCTCCTATTTCGAGGAAGCGATCATCAAGCTCGAGCGCAGCAATCCGGACCTGAAATACATACTGGTCGTCGGCAGCGGCATCAACGATATCGATGCCTCGGGGATCGAAATGCTCTCCAATCTGTCCGACCGGCTAAAAGCGAGCGGTATCACGCTGAGCTTCAGCGGCATCAAGCGCCAGGTAATGGAAGTCATGGCGCGCACCGGTCTGGCCGACAAAATCGGTGCCGGCAATATCTTCCCGACCGATAGCGCAGCGTTGGACGAGCTATTGCCGCGCCTCGCGCCGCAAGCATAGATTCGACCCTTGCACGATCGATGGCGGTGTTGCGCGCTCCCTGCATTTAACTTAACCTCATTCGACCATGGGCAACCGGCTCACGAAAATCTACACGCGCACGGGCGACACCGGCACCACCGGCCTCGCCGACGGCTCGCGCGTCGCCAAAGACGCGCCGCGCATCGAAGCGATAGGTGCGGTCGACGAATTGAACAGCGTAATCGGCGTGCTCCTGTGCGAAGACATTCCCGGCGCGATACGCACATGCCTTGACGGCGTGCAGCATGATCTCTTCGATCTCGGCGGCGAATTGAGCGTGCCCGGCCACGCCATCATGAGCGAGGCGCACAGCAAACGGCTTGAGGAAGCGCTCGACGGGTTCAACGCGAACCTGCCCGCGCTCAAGGATTTCATATTACCCGGCGGCTCGCGCGCCGCAAGCCTCGCCCACGTCGCACGCACCGTGTGCCGGCGCGCGGAGCGCGCGATCGTCGCGCTCGCCAAATCAGCGGCCGTGGCGCCGCCGTTGCTTCAATATCTGAACCGGCTGTCCGATCTCATGTTCGTGCTTGCGCGCACGCTCAACCGTCATGCGGGCCGCGACGACGTTTACTGGCAGCAGGGCAAGAACCGCAGCTGACGCGCCCGCGCCGCCGGCCTTATCAAGGACCGCTCAACGCGCACGCGGCATAGCGCGCACGGTCTCGATCTGCTCGCATACGATGCGGGCGCCGCGCAAAATACGCGGGGTCTGGCGTTGAATGAAATCGGGATCTACGTACATGGCGCGCACGTTGCGCAATCCGGCATGACGCTCGTCGCGCACCCACGGCGCGGCGAACTCATCGGGTGTTGCGGCCGAACTGCCGCCGAGCACGACCACAGGCTGCGCGGCGATGACGCTTTCCAGCGAAACGACCGGCGTCAGCGCCGGCACCGCCGAGAATATATTGATGCCTCCGCACAGGGTAATAACGTCGCTGATCATATGCTGGCCGCTGACGGTCATCAGCGGCTCGTGCCATATTTCGTAGAACGCCCTGACCGGACGGCGTGCCCGATATTGCGCGTCTAGCGCGGCGATGCCGCGTTCGAATTCCGCAGCCGCCGTTTCCGCGGCGGAAGCAGTGCCGGCCAGCATTGCAATTGCGCGCAGGAGCCGCGGAATAGCCGCCAGCGTCCCGGGCTCTGCGACGAACACCACAAAGCCGAGTTGCTCCAGACGTTCGTAATCGGCCGCATGATTGCCGGTTTTCCAGGCGACGACCAGGTCCGGCT
>CAZEAX010000221.1:0-8054 GCA_964510405.1 uncultured Streptomyces sp.
ATGTCAGAGCCCGTCGTAGAAATCAAGAATCTGGTCAAATCCTACCGCCGCGGCGGTCAGGTCGTGCCTGTGTTGACCAATATTACGTTCAATATTGCGGCCGGGGATTACGTTGCATTGATGGGGCCGTCCGGATCGGGCAAAAGCACGCTGCTCAACCTGATTGCGGGCATCGACAAGCCGGACGGCGGAACTTTGCGCGTGGGAGGCGTCGACATCACCGCGCTCGGCGAAGCCGAACTGGCAACATGGCGTTCGCGTCACGTGGGTTTCATTTTCCAGTTTTACAACCTGATGCCGGTGCTGACCGCGTTCGAGAACGTCGAGCTGCCGCTGCTGCTGACCGACTTGTCGGCGCGGCAGCGGGACGAACATGTGACGTCCGCGCTGGCGATGGTCGGCCTCGCGGACCGGATGGAACATTTCCCGTCGGAGCTGTCGGGCGGCCAGCAGCAGCGCGTGGCGATCGCGCGCGCGATCATCGCCGATCCGACCATTCTGGTTGCCGACGAACCGACCGGCGACCTGGATCGCGTGTCGGCGGAGGAAATTCTCAACATGCTGGATCTTTTGAACCGCGAGCTGGGCAAGACCATCATCATGGTGACCCACGACCCGCATTCCGCGGGCAAAGCGCACACCGTGCAGCATCTCGACAAAGGTGAATTGAGAATCGGGAATTCCGGCGCCGCGTGAGCCGGAATTCACGCAGCCCGTACATTCTATGTATTACCTGAAGCTCATCGTACGCAACGCGCTTCGCCACAAATTGCGCACCGGGCTCACGGTACTCGGTATCGTGGTGGCAATACTTGCCTTCGGCTTGCTGCGCACCGTGGTCGATGCCTGGTATCACGGTTCGGAGGCGGCGTCCAACACGCGCATGGTAACGCGCAATTCCATTTCGCTGGTGTTTTCGCTGCCGCTGACTTATTCGGCCAAGATCAGGCAGATCGACGGCGTCAAGGCAGTTTCGCACGCGAACTGGTTTGGCGGCGTATACGTAACTGAAAAGAACTTCTTTCCACAGTTTGCAGTGCAGGGGTCGACGTATTTCGACCTCTACCCGGAATTCATCGTGCCGCCCGAGCAGATGCGCGAATTCCAGCGCGACCGCAAGGGGGCGCTGGTCGGGCGCAAGCTGGTCGATACCTACGGTTTCAAGATCGGCGACCAGGTGAGCCTGCGGGGAACCATATTTCCCGGCAACTGGGAGTTCGTGGTGCGCGGCATTTACGACGGGGCGGATAGCAAGACCGATACGTCGCAGTTCTTCTTCCAATGGGATTACCTCAACGAAACCATGAAGAAAACCGCGCCCCGCCGCGCCAATTCGGTGGGGGTCTACATTATCTCGCTGGCCAGCGCCGATCGGGCCGCCGAAGTGGCCGCGGCGGTCGATCACGAATTCAAAAACTCGCTCGCGGAGACGCTTACCGAGACGGAGCAGGCGTTCCAGCTGGGTTTCGTGTCGATGACCGAGGCCATAGTGGTCGCGATTAAAATCGTGTCGTTCCTGGTCATATTTATCATCATGGCGGTGATGGCGAATACGATGGCGATGACGGTGCGCGAACGCATGGCCGAATACGCGACGCTGAAGGCGCTCGGTTTCGGGCCCGGTCATCTCGCGTTGCTTATTTTCGGCGAATCGCTCGCGATCGCGGGATTCGGCGCGGCGATCGGCATTGCGTTGACGTTTCCGGTCGCGGAGAAGTTCGGCACGGCGATGGGTAGTCTCTTCCCGGTGTTTTTCGTTACTCCGGAAACGCTTTATATGCAGGTTGCGGCTGGATTGATAGTCGGCGCGGTCGCCGCATTCGTGCCGTGCGTGCGCGCCGCGCGCATCCGCATCGTTGATGGTTTGCGCAGCGTCGGTTGATGAAGATCCCGTTCTCCTACACGATGCGCAATCTGCTGGCGCGCAAACTGACTACGCTGCTAACCGCGGGAGGCATGGCGCTGGTGGTTTTCGTCTTCGCCACCGTGCTGATGTTGGAGGAGGGACTGCGCAAAACGCTGGTCGATACGGGATCGTACGATAATGTGGTCGTGATCCGGCGTTCGGCGCAGACCGAGGTGCAAAGCGCGATCGACCGCCCGCAGGCCGCCCTGATCGAGAGTCAACCGGAAGTTGCGTTTGGCGCTGACGGCGAGCGCATGGTTTCGAAAGAGACGATAGTGCTGGTCAATCTCAACAAGCGCAATTCGGACAAACCGACTAATGTCATGGTGCGCGGGGTGGCGCCGCGCGGCGTGACCTTGCGGCCGCAGGTAAAGATCACCGCCGGGCGCATGTTTCAGGCGGGCGCGTCGGAAATCGTCGCGGGACGCAACGCGGCGGAGCGTTTCAAGGGCGCCGGCATCGGCGAAACGCTGTGGTTCGGCCAGCGCGAATGGCGCGTCGTCGGCACGTTCGATGCCGGCAAGAGCGGCTTCGATTCGGAAATCTGGGGCGATGCCGACCAGTTGATGCAGGCTTTCCGGCGGCCGGTTTACTCCGCGTTGTTGTTGAAATTAAATGACCCGGACCGGTTCGACGCATTGAAAAAACGCCTGGAAAGTGACCAGCGCCTGACCGTCGAGGCGAAACGTGAAACGATTTTCTACGCAGATCAGTCGGAAGTGCTGGCAAATTTCATCCGTTACCTGGGGTTGACGCTGTCGATCATTTTTTCCGTCGGCGCCATCATTGGCGCGATGATCACCATGTACGCGTCGGTGGCGAGCCGCACCGCTGAAATCGGTACGTTGCGGGCGCTGGGATTCCGCCAGCGCAGTGTGCTTGCGGCGTTCATGTTTGAAGCGGTACTACTGGGCCTGGTCGGCGGTTGCGTCGGATTATTTCTCGCGTCGTTCATGCAGTTCTTCACGATTTCGACGATGAACTGGCAGTCGTTTTCCGAGCTCGCGTTCAGCTTCACCCTGACTCCCGGTATTGCTCTCAAGACCCTGGCGTTCGCCCTGATCATGGGCGTCGCCGGCGGGTTCCTGCCGGCCATGCGCGCGGCCCGTCTTCCCATCATCGACGCACTGCGCGCGGCGTGAATCCGCCCGTTTACACTGCAGGCGGTCGCGGCGCGTGGCGGGCCGCCGTTGCCGGACTCATTGCGCTGGCCGCCGCAGTGGGCATTGGCAGGTTCGCATTTACTCCGCTGTTGCCGATGATGCAACACGACAGCGGATTGACGATTACGGCAGGTGGATGGCTTGCGTCGGCCAACTACCTCGGTTATTTCGCGGGCGCGCTGTCTGTCGTATGGCTGCACGTGCCGGCGGCAACCATGCTGCGCGCGGCGATGGCGCTCAATGCAATGCTCATAGCTGCGATGGGTCTGACGGACAGCCTTGCCGCGTGGCTGGCGATTCGCGGCGCCGCCGGTGTCGTCAGCGCGTGGGTTTTCGTGTTTGCGTCTACGGTGGTGCTCAAGCGTCTCGCGGAATCCGGCCGCATCGACTTGAGCAGCGTCATGTTTGCAGGTGTCGGAATTGGCATGCTGCTGCCTGGACTCATCTGCATCCTGTTTGTTGCCCTTGGCGTCGCAGCGCGCGATGCGTGGTTTGCTTTTGCGGCGCTCGCGGCCGCGGCTGCCGTTTTTGTGTGGCGCGCCTTTGGTCATGTGGCGGAAGTCGCGGTGGCTGAAAGTGCGCACGACCGCGAGCGACCGCTATGGACTTCGACCATGGTGCGCCTCATAGTCAGTTACGGTCTGTTTGGACTTGGCTACATCATACCGGCCACGTTTTTGCCGGCATTTGCACGCGACATGCTGGCCGGTTCGCACGCCTACGCGTGGTTCTGGCCGGCCTGTGGAACAGCGGCGGCATTGTCAGTGCTCGCCAGTGCCGCGTGGAGCCGGCGCCATGGCGATTACGCGCTGCTGCTTGTGTGTTGCGTGGCCGAGGCGGCGGGCATTGCCTTGCCGGTATTCGCGCATAACGTCGCGATGATACTGATGAGCTCGGTGTTGCTCGGTGCAACTTTTATCGTGATCACAGTGGCGGCGTTGCGCGAAGCGCGAAGACTCGCCCCGGCCCACGGGGGTAAGTTGATCGGGGCCATGACTGCTTCGTTCGCGCTCGGTCAAATCGCGGGGCCGCTTGGCGCGGCGTACCTGGTAGCGTGGCGCGGCAACTTCGACGTGTCGTTGATCCTGGCGGCGATCGCCCTGTTAGGGGCGGCCGTCGTGCTGCCGAAATCGAAGCCGGCGCACGCGGGAAGCACCGGGCGTTAGGTCGTGCGCGCGGCCCGCGCGAGCGGTTCGATCGTGCCTATATGAAATTTGTAGTCGCCGGCCGCCCGGTCGCTGTAATAGTGCGTGAGTGTATTGCGTACGGTCGCAAATGCGAGCTTCTCCCACGGGACGTCGCGCTCCGCGAATAACCCCGTTTCGAGCGTTTCGGCGCCGGCGCTGAAATCGAGATCGAGAAGTCTTGCGCGGAAGAGGATGTAGACCTGGTTGATGTGCGGAATGTTGTATAGCGCGTAGAGCTGGCCGACTTCGACGCGCGCATTCGCTTCTTCCAGCGTTTCGCGGGCGGCGCCCTGCAAGGTGGTTTCGCCGTTTTCCATGAAGCCTGCGGGCACCGTCCACAGGCCGTGGCGCGGTTCGATCGCGCGGCGGCACAGCAGTATCCTGTCCTCCCATTCGGGAATACAGCCGACTATCATGCGCGGATTCTGATAATGAATGACGTGACACGCGGGGCAGACGAAGCGCGGCAGCGAGTCGCCTTCGGGTACGCGCAGTTCAACGGTTGCGCCGCAATTGCTGCAAAACTTCAAGAGGGCGTTCGATTTGCGGAATTCAAGGGTTGGTACTATACGGTAATCGGCCGGCATTGAAAAATGTGCGTGGCGCGGGGACGCTCACCGGCACGGCGGGCGTATGTCACATTGCACATCTCCGTCGCATGATATTATTTGGCCACTGCGGCTCTTCGGGCCGGACGATTCGAAGCCGGGCATCCAGGGTAATCAATCAATTCACGGGAGATGGAAAATGAACGATAAAGTCAAACTAATCGTCGTTGGCGTCGTGTCATTGCTCGTCGGCGCGGCGGGTGGCGGCTACTACGGCATGATGCAGGTCGACGAAGCGAACCAGAAACTGGCGGCAGCGACGCAGGAAAGGGATCAGGCGAAGCAAAGTGCGGATCGGCTGCGCAAACTCAGCGACGATGCGGTAAAAAAATACAGCACCGACCTCGGTAAGCTTGTCGTGGCCGCCACCGCTGCCGCGCCGGCCGCAGTACCGGCTGCGCCCGCCGCAGGGCAGGCGGCGGCAACGCCGCCGGCCGCCGATGACGGCGCCAAGACGCTCGACAGCGCGCGTGCAATTCTGGCGGTGCGCGACGGGTTCCGCGCGTCGCTCGACGGTGTGCGTGCATCGATGGATTCCGAAATGGACGCCATGGCGACCGAACTCGGCGCTGCTGCGCCGAACGCCGCCAAGATCAAAGAACTGCTCGACAGCCTGAAGCAGAACTGGCCGGACAAGGAAAAGAATATCCAGGCCGCCACGCAGCGCCTGCTGGTCGATCTCGGCCTGGCTCAGGCGCCGGCCGCGCCTAAACCGGCGGCCGCTCCCGCGCCTGCCGCGGCGGCGCCCGCACCGGCGGATACCAAAAAGTAAACCGCTCGAGCGCAATTACGACGGCGCACCGTGTTCGGTGCGCCGTTTTTATTGCACGTCGTTCGGCATTTGCTGCGTCCGCTTGAACGGCGTGCGCTCGTTCAATTCATCGAGATAAATCGCCACGCCACGGGTTTCTCTCTGCAGAAAATCCTCGATCGCCGCGGCGAACTGCGGATGGGCGAGCCAATGGGCAGAATGTGTTTCGACCGGCAGCAAACCGCGCGCTATCTTGTGCTCGCCCTGGGCACCGCCTTCGAAGACCGCGATGCCATTGGCGATGCAGAATTCGATCACCTGGTAGTAACAGGTTTCAAAATGCAGCGAAGGATGATATTCGAGTGCGCCCCAATAGCGACCGCACAGTCGATTGCCGTTGTGAATGTTGAGTGACGCCGCAATTGGGTGCCCGTCGCGCAGGGCGACGATCAGCGCGAGGTTCTCCGGCATGCTCAGGCCCAGCGCGCGGAAAAAATCAAGGTTGAGGTAAGGCGCCGAGTGATGCTGGCGGTAGGTTTCGCGATAGCAGCGATTGAAGAACACCCACAGCTCATCGGTTATCGCTGGTCCGGCAAACCATTCGAACATGATGCCCGCATCGCGGACGCGGCGTCGCTCCTGCTTGATCTTCTTGCGTTTCTCATGATTGAACGTAGCCAGAAAACCGTCGAAATCGGCGTAGTTCCGGTTGCGCCAGTGAAATTGCACGCCGTGACGCAGCATAAGCCCGCGCGCTTGTATTTCGCCGGCCTGCCCGGCTGTCGGATAAAGGCAATGCAGCGACGAGACCCGGGTTTCCCGTGCGAGTTCAAGCGCGGCGTCAATCAGCAAATCCCGCCGTTCCGGCGTATCCGCCAGCATGCGCGCGCCGGTCACCGGCGTAAAGGGGACCGCACTGAGCAGCTTGGGATAGTAGTCCAGGCCGTGGCGCCGGTACGCGTCGGCCCATGCCCAGTCGAACACGTACTCGCCGTACGAATGGGATTTCAGATAGAGCGGCATCGCGCCGGCGAACGTGTGCTGTTCGCGCAGGATCAGAAACTGCGGCGCCCAGCCGGTTTTTGCGCTGGCGCAGCCCGTTTCGTGCAGCGCATGAAGGAATTCGTGACGGAGCAGGGGATCGTCGCCGGCGAGCCGGTTCCACTCGGACGCGGGAATGGTCGCTATCGAGTTGCGCACTTCGACGACGGATTCGGCTTGCTTCAATGGAAAATGAGCGTGCGCTGAGAACGAATGATGAGCTGATGATATATTAGCAAGATGAAAATCGCGATTGCTCAAATCAACTGCACCGTCGGTGATCTTGCCGGCAACGCCGCGCGCATTCTGGATTTTGTGGAGCGGGCGCGCACCCAGTCTGCGGATGTAGTAGTCACACCGGAACTCGCATTGTGCGGATATCCGCCGGAGGACTTGCTGCTGCGCGATGATTTTTATCGAAGTTGCGACAGCGCACTGCGGGAACTCGCCTCGCGGATTGAGGGAATCACGCTCGTCGTCGGTCACCCGCACCAGGCTGGCGGCCGGCGCTATAACGCGGCCTCGGTCATTCAGGACGGCCGGGTTGTCAAAACCTATCACAAGCACGCGCTGCCCAATTACACGGTGTTCGACGAAGAACGTTATTTCGAGGCAGACAACGAGCCTTGTGTTTTTCAGATCGACGGGGCCACGCTCGGCGTCAATATTTGTGAAGATACGTGGGAACCGGTGGCGCCTCGGGCCGCACGCGCTGCCGGCGCGCAGGTCTTGCTGGTATTGAACGCGTCGCCTTATCACCTGCGCAAGCAACACACCCGCTACGACGTCATGCGCGAGCGCGTAGCCGAAAACGGAATTCCACTGATATATGCCAACATGGTTGGCGGACAGGACGAGTTGGTTTTCGACGGTGCGTCATTTGTGTTGAACGGGGCGGGTGAGGTCACCCATCAGTTGCCGATATTCAAGGAAGCGCTGGCAGTCGTCACTGTCGAGAAAGGCGAGCCGCTCGCGGGCGAGGTAACGCCCGAACGCGTGGTCGAGGCCGACGTTTACGACGCGCTGTGCCTCGGTGTGCGCGATTACGTCACGAAAAACGGCTTTCCCGGCGTGCTGCTCGGGTTGTCGGGCGGGATAGATTCGGCGCTGACAGTCGCCATTGCGGCCGACGCGCTCGGCGCCGGCAAGGTGCATGCGGTGATGATGCCGTCGCAATATACGGCGGGGATGAGTCGCGATGACGCGCGGGCTGAGGCCGAAGCGCTCGGCGTGCGCTATTCAGAAATCGCAATCAAGCCGATGTTCGATGCGTTTTCGGCTGCGCTCGCCGTTCAATTCGCGGGACTGCCGGCCGACACGACCGAGGAGAATCTGCAATCGCGCATCCGCGGAACCTTGTTGATGGCGATGTCGAACAAGTCGGGCGCGATCGTGCTC
>CAZEAX010000222.1:0-8044 GCA_964510405.1 uncultured Streptomyces sp.
GTGGTCGAGGGCATGCAGTTCGACCGCGGCTTCCTGTCGCCTTATTTCATCAACAACGCGGAGAAGCAGCGCGTGCTGCTCGAGGATGCGTACATACTTCTCCACGACAAGAAAATCTCGTCGCTGAACGAACTTCTGCCGCTGCTGGAACTCGTCGCGAAAGCCGGCAAGCCGTTGTTGGTGGTCGCGGAGGAGGTTGAAGGCGAAGCGCTCGCGACACTGGTCGTCAACCACCTGCGCGGCATCATCAAAGCCTGTGCCGTGAAAGCGCCGGGATTCGGCGACCGCCGCAAGGCCATGCTCGAAGACATTGCGATACTCACGGGCGCACGCGTGATTACCGAGGAAGCGGGTTTGACGCTGGAGCATGCCAGCCTCGCCGATCTGGGCCGCGCCAAGCGCATCGAGATTGACAAGGACGACACGACCATCATCGGCGGCGCGGGAGAGCCGGCGCGGCTCGCCGCGCGCATCGCCGAGATCCGCCAGCAGATCAAGGACGCGACCAGCGATTACGACAAGGAAAAACTGCAGGAACGCGTGGCCAAGCTGGCCGGCGGCGTGGCGGTCGTGAAAGTCGGCGCCGCGACCGAAACCGAAATGAAGGAAAAGAAATCGCGCGTGGAAGACGCATTGCACGCGACGCACGCGGCAGTCGAAGAGGGGGTGCTGCCGGGCGGCGGCATCGCGCTGCTGCGCGCGCGCAGCCGGCTCGGTGATCTGCGCGGCGACAATCTCGATCAGGATGCGGGCATCAAAATCGTGCTGCGGGCGCTTGAAGATCCGTTGCGCCAGATCGTGTCCAACGCGGGCGAGGAGCCGTCGGTCGTGTTAAACCGCGTGTGCGAAGGCGCGGGGAATTTCGGCTTCAACGCTTTGACCAACGAATACGGCGACATGGTCGCGATGGGCGTGCTCGATCCGTGCAAAGTCACGCGCTCGGCGTTGCAGAACGCGGCGTCGATCGCCGGGCTGATACTGACGACCGACTGCATGATCGCGCAGGCGCCGGAAAATCCGCCCGCGTCCGGACCGGACATGGGCGGCATGTCCATGTAGGCGCGTCGCCGCGCGGCCGCAGCGCACGTGCGAATTCCGGGGATGGTAAAGGTCAACAATGGACGCAGCACGCAAAGTCATCATACTCGGGGCCGCCGGCCGCGATTTTCACAATTTCAACGTGCGTTATCGCGACGACGCGCGTTATCGCGTCGTTGCATTTACCGCGACGCAGATTCCGGGTATCGCCGCGCGCACGTATCCGCCCGCCCTCGCAGGTGAGCGCTATCCGGACGGGATTCCGATTCATCCGGAGTCCGAGCTCGCGCGCCTGATCCGGCAACACGCGATCGACGATGTGGTATTCGCTTATAGCGACGTGACGCATGAGCACGTGATGCATCTCGCGTCGCTGGCGCTCGCGAACGGCGCGTCGTTTCATCTGCTCGGGCCGGCGGACACCATGCTGAAGGCGCCGTGCCCGGTCGTCGCGGTCGTGGCCGCGCGCACGGGCGCCGGCAAAAGCACCGTTACCCGCTATTTGTGGAGCGCGCTGAAGAACGCCGGACGCCGTCCCGTCGTTGTCCGGCATCCGATGCCGTACGGACGTTTCGACCGCGGCGTCGAGCGTTACGCGTCGGACGAAGACATCGCCCGCACGGACATTACGATCGAGGAGATGGAAGAGTATCAACCGCACGTCGACAATGGCGCGGTGGTCTACGCCGGCGTCGATTACGCGGCGATACTCGCGCGCGCCGCGGCGGACGGCGACATTCTGTTGTGGGACGGCGGCAACAACGACATGGCGTTTTACCGGCCGGACGTGACGGTCACGCTGATCGATCCGGTGCGGCCGGGCGAGGAAGATCGGTATTTCCCCGGCGAGGTCAACATCCGTGCCGCCGACGTGCTCGTTATCACCAAGGTCAACGTGGCGACGGCGGCGCAGGTCGATGCGGCGGAACACGCGGCGCGTTTGCTCAATCCCGCTGCGTCCATCATTCGCATGGAACTGCGCGACACCCTCGATCGTCCCGCATTGATTGCAGGCCGCCAGGTGCTGGCAGTCGAAGACGGGCCGTCGGTAACGCATGGCGGACTCGCCGAGGCCGCGGCGGCGCGCGCGGCCAGAGCGCATGGCGCAACGCTCGTCGATCCGCGCCCGTATGCGGTCGGCTCGCTCGCCGCCGTGTATGCCCAATATCCGCATCTCGGGCCGGTGTTGCCGGCGCTCGGTTATAGCCCGCAGCAATGCGCGGACCTGCGCCGCACGATCGCCAGCGTGCCGTGCGCCGCGGTGGTGCTCGGCACGCCCGTCGATCTCGCGCGCCTGATGAAAATAGACCAGCCGGTCGCGCGCGTGAGCGTCGACGCGCGCGATGCCGGATCGCCGACGCTCGCGGCAGTCGTCATGCAGAGACTCGCCGGGACGTGAATTTAAACGCCGCGTTCCGGTCTATATTGAGTGCATCGCAGTTCATGCAAATTACCGGAGAGTGCCCATGCGGATCGGAGTACCGAAAGAAATCAAGGTTCATGAATACCGCGTCGGCCTGACGCCGTCGAGTGTGCGCGAAGTAGCGGCGCACGGGCACGCGGTGATCGTCGAGCGCGGCGCGGGCGCCGGCATCGGCATGACCGACGAACAGTACGCGGCGGCCGGCGCGACGCTCGCGGCATCGGCCGCCGAGGTGTTCGCTGCGGCCGACATGATCGTCAAGGTCAAGGAGCCGCAACCGCACGAACGCAAGCTGCTGCGTCCCGGCCAGGTGCTGTTCACTTATCTGCATCTCGCGCCCGACACAGAGCAGACGCGCGATCTCGTCGACAGCGGCGCGGTATGCATCGCGTACGAGACAGTGACTTCGCCCGCGGGCGGCTTGCCGCTGCTGGCACCGATGTCCGAAGTCGCGGGGCGCATGTCGGTGCAGGTCGGCGCGTATTTCCTCGAAAAAGCCCACGGCGGGCTCGGCATCCTGCTGGGCGGCGTGCCCGGCGTCGATCCGGCCAAAGTGGTGGTGCTCGGCGGCGGCGTGGTCGGCACGCACGCCATATTCATCGCGCTCGGCATGGGGGCGGAAGTGTGGGTGCTCGACCGCAATCCCGAGGCGCTCAATCGTTTGTGGGCGCAGTTCGGTCGCCCGCTCAACACCGTATTTTCCACGCGCGACGCCGTCGAGCGTCACGTCGCGGGGGCCGACCTCGTGATCGGCGGCGTGCTGATTCCCGGTGCGGCCGCGCCGAAGCTGGTGAGTGCGGAACTCTTGCGGCGCATGAAGCCCGGCGCGGTCGTCGTGGACGTCGCGATCGACCAGGGCGGCTGCTTCGAGACGTCGCGGCCGACCACGCACACCGATCCGACCTACGTCGTCGATGGCGTCGTGCATTACTGCGTGACCAACATGCCGGGCGACGTGCCGCGTACTTCCACGCTCGCTCTCAACAACGCGACGCTGCCATTCGTGCTCGGGCTGGCCGACCAGGGCTGGCAGCGCGCGCTGACCGCGAATCCGCATTTGCGCGACGGTCTTAACGTGTGTAAAGGCCAGGTCACCTGCCAGCCCGTGGCCGAGGCGGTGGGTCGTCCATACGTCGATCCGCTGTCCATGCTGAACTGAATCGTCTCGTTGCGGGTTGACGCGCCGCCCGGCCGCGGCCAGAATCAAGCGCACGAAATCGCGGAGGGCGGTATGCATAAAGCATGGGCGGCGCTCGCCGCCGGCGTTTTATCAATCACGGCGGCGCACGCGCAGGACGCGCCGGCGGGTTCGGCCGACCGCGGCCAGAAAATTTTCATGCACCAGATGTGCTTCAACTGCCACGGCACGGTCGGCCACGGCGGCGGCGTCGCGGGACCGAAAATCGCGCCGCAGCCGTTTCCGTGGCCGGCTTTCGCGCAGCAGGTGAGAACCCCGCGCCAGGAGATGCCGCCCTACACCGCGAAAAACTTGCCGGAGCAGGACCTCGCCGACATCTACGCTTATATCGGATCGATCAAGCCGGGGCCGCGCGCCGCCGATATACCGCTCTTGAGCGGCAATTGATGCGCTGAATTATTAATCTGCATGAAATGAAAAAGCCCGCAAGAGCGGGCTTTTTTCGTTGGCGCGCGCTGAAGTTCAGCGCGGCTGGCACACGACGTCGACCAGCGCCGGCTTGCCTTCCTTGACAACGGCGAGTGCGCGCTTGATCGCCGCACCCACTTTGGCGGGATCGGTGATCGGGCCCTCCGCCCATACGCCCATGCCCTGTGCGATTTTCGCGAAGTCGACTGCGGGCGAGGCGATTTCGGTGCCGATGCGCGCAGTGGCCTGCGGCCGGTCGTGGATCGCCGCCATGCGCTGCACGTGCATGATCTCCTGGTGATAGCAGCGGTTGTTGTGCATCAACCAGAGCAACGGAATGTTGTGATGCGCGGCGGTCCACAGCACGCCGGGCGCGTAGAGCATGTCGCCGTCGGGCTGGAACGTGACGGTGATGATGCCTTTGTCCTTGTTGGCCAGCGCTGCGCCCAGCGCAATCGGCGAATAGCCGCCAAGACCATAGCCGCCGTTGCCGCCGAACGCCTGGTGATATTCGGTGACCGGCCACAGCCGGCGCGGCCACGGAATGCGGTCGCTCACGGCAAGTGACCATTGCTCGTTCTTGATGGCGTTCCACATTTCGGCAGAGAGCCGCGCAGTGGAGACCGGGCTTGCATCCCAGCCGACGGCCGCGGCGTTGCGGTCGCGCTCGCGCATTTCGCGGTGCATTTTGCCGGCCGCTTGGGCGCGCTCGGCCAGTGCAATTTTGCGCTCCGGCGTGGTGGCGCGCTTGATGGCGTCGATGAGATCGGGCAGCGTCGCTTCGACGTCGCCGCCGATCGCGAGATCGGACGGCATGAAGCGCTGGATGTCCTGGTAATTCGACTTGCGGGCGACATCCAGCATCGAAATCGAGACGACCTTCGCACCGGGCATGATGACGGGCCGGTAGGTCTTGTAGGGGTCGGTGAACGAATGGAGGTTGCCCCACGGATCGCCCACTTCAAGCAGCAGAATGACATCCGCGTCGCGCACGAGTGTTTGCTTCATGAACGTGCAATCGAGCTCGTGGGTGCTCGGGAAGTTTACCCGGCTGCCCAGGTCGACCACCGGCGCGCCCAGTGCTTCGGCCAGTTCGACCATGAGCTTGAGTCCCTGCTGCGAACGCGTCGCGCGGTCGGCGAGGATCACGGGTTTTTGCGCCGCGACCAGCAGTTTTGCCGCGTCGCGCAGCGCGCTGGTGTCGCCCTGCGGCTGGATCAGCCGCGATATCTTCGGAATGCGCAGCCGGTCGGCATGCTCCACCGGATCTTCCTGAAGATCCATGTCGATGGCGATCATCACCGGTCCCATCGGCGCCGTCAGGGTGAACTGGTGGGCGCGCACGGTCGATTCGGCAAAATGCTGGAGCGACGCCGGCTGGTCGTCCCATTTGATGAATTCGCGCACGAGTGCTGCGGGGTCCTGCGCGCTGTGTATCCATTCGACGCCGGGACGGCGCGTCTCGGCGTCGATGCCGTTGCCGCCGAAGACCATCATCGGCACGCGGTCGCACCATGCGTTGTAAATGGCCATCGAGCCGTGCTGCAGGCCGACCGTGCCGTGCAGCATCACGCCCATCGGCTTGCCCGCGGCCTTCGCGTAACCATGCGCGATGCCGGCCGCCGACTCTTCGTGCAGGCAGGTGAGTATTTCCGGATTCTTGTTCGCGCCGTAATTGACGATCGATTCGTGCAGGCTGCGAAAACCCGCGGCGGGATTGATCGCAAGGTACTGCAGGTCGACGGCTTTCAATACGTCCGTCATGAAGTCGGAGCCCGGACGGGTGATGAAGGTTTCGCTCGGCAGTTTCGCAGCGGCCGCTTTCACTTTGTCTGCGGTTGCATCTGCGGCCGCCGCGACCCTGGCGCCGGCTGCAACGGCCGCACCGGCCGCCGCCGCACCTTTCAGGAACGACCGGCGGTTGACCTGGCTCGCACCTTCGTCGTCACTCATGATCGTCCTCTAACGCGCGTCGTTTAAATAGCACGCCGACCAGTGGCCCGGCGAAATCTGCCTGAACTGCGGGCGTTCGGTGCGGCAGCGTTCCATCGCGTGCGGACAGCGCGGATGAAAATGGCAACCGGGAGGCGGATCGATCGGCGACGGGATTTCGCCCGTGATCGGCGCGAAGTCGTGGCCGCGCTTTTCGAGCTTCGGCACCTCGTTGAGCAGCGCCTGCGTGTAGGGATGATTCGGGTGCCGGAAGAGTTCGAGCGTCGGCGCGGTTTCGACGATGCGGCCAAGGTACATGATCACCACGCGGTCCGCGAGATGCTCGACGACACCCAGGTCATGGCTGATGAAAAGATAGGTGAGATTGAAATCGGCGCGCAGCTGCATGAAAAGATTCAGCACCTGCGCCTGGATCGACACGTCGAGCGCCGCGACCGCTTCGTCGCAGACCAGTAGTTCGGGTTTCACTGCGAGCGCTCGCGCAATCCCGATGCGCGCGCGCTGGCCGCCGGAGAACTGGTGCGGAAAACGCCGCCGGAACGACGGGTCGAGTCCGACCTTGCGCATCAGTTGATCGACGTAGTAATCGATGTCGTCGCCGGTGTCGATGCCGTGCACGCGCGGCGCCTCGCCGATGATCTCGGCTACGCGCATGCGCGGGTTGAGCGACGCGAATGCATCCTGAAACACCATCTGGATCTTGAGCGCGGCGTCGCGGCGCTTGTCCGGCCGCAGCGCGGTGATGTCCGTGCCGCGCCATGCGCGCTCGCCGCTGGTCGGCGTGAGGATGCCGGCCGCGATGCGGCCGAGGGTGGATTTTCCGCAGCCGGATTCGCCGGCCAGGCCGACGACTTCGCCTTCGTTGATGGTCAGGCACACGTCGTCCAGCGCGTGCACCACGGTTTCGTGCACGCGGGCGCCGGCCATGCGCGCGAGCTTCGCGGCGAGATCGAGCGGCCGCGAAAAATTCTTGGTGATGTGTTTGAGTTCCAGCAGCACGCTCATGGAAACTCTTCCAGTTCGGCCATCGGATGAAAGCAGCGCAGCGTGCGCGCCGGCGTCGGTTGCGTGATCGCCGGCGTTTGTTCGCACGCCGCATCGGCATGCGGGCACCGGTCGCGAAACGCGCAGCCGGGCCTCAGCCGCAACAGCGACGGCGTCATGCCGGGAATCTGGTGCAGCGGCTGGCCGCGCTCGTTGCGACTCGGGATCGACGCGATGAGCCCGGCGGTGTACGGGTGCATCGGGTGGTCGAGGAGATCCGCGGTCGGGCCAGACTCGACGATGCGGCCCGCGTACATGACGCACACGTCGTCGGCAAGCCCCGCGATCACCGACAGGTCGTGCGTGACCCATACCATCGCGGTGCCCGTTTCGCGCGCGAGCTTTTGCACCTCGAAAATGATCTGCGCCTGGATGGTCACGTCGAGCGCGGTGGTCGGCTCGTCGGCGATGATCACGCGCGGGTTGTTGAGCAGCGCGATCGCAATCGCGACGCGCTGGCGCATGCCGCCCGACAACTGGTGCGGATACGCTTTCAGGCGCTCGTCCGGTGAGGGGATGCCGACGCGGCCGAGCGCGTTGCGCGCGAGTTCGCGCGCCTGTTCGCGGCTGACGCCCTGGTGCGCGAGCACGGTCTCTATCATCTGGGTGTCGATGCGCAACACCGGGTTAGCGTCATCATCGGGTCCTGGAAGATCATCGCGATGCGGTCGCCGCGCAATCCGCGCATCGCGTCATCGCTGCGGTCCAGGAGATTGTGGCCTTCGAGCAGCACGCGCCCCGCCACGATGCGGCCCGGCGGATCGACCAGACCCATGATGGAAAAGCCGGTTACGGTCTTGCCGGAGCCTGATTCGCCGACGAGTCCCAGCACCTTGCCCGCATCGACGCTGAAGCTCACGTCGTCGACCGCCTTGACCACGCCGGCCTTGGTGAAAAAATGCGTCTTCAGATTTTCGACGACGAGGACGGCCATGGCTTTTTTCTGCAGCCGCGGATTCAGCACGTCGCGCAGCTGGTCG
>CAZEAX010000223.1:0-7969 GCA_964510405.1 uncultured Streptomyces sp.
GCTTGCGCCAGTGAGGCGTGAGGAGTGAGGGGTGAGGCGGAAAGCCGACAACACCGCATTAGCGGATCGCCTTACGCCTGACGCCTCACGCCTCACCGCCACGCTTCGCGTTACCGAGATCTTTTTTTCCCTGCAGGGCGAAACCAGCCGCACCGGGCTGCCGACCGTATTCATACGCTTGACCGGCTGTCCGCTGCGCTGCGGTTACTGCGATACCGCCTACGCATTTCACGGCGGAACGACCATGCCGATAGCGGCAGTGCTCGATGCGACGGCCGAATATCGCACGCGCTATGTGACGGTGACCGGCGGCGAACCGCTTGCGCAAAAGAACTGTCACGCGCTGATGACGGCGCTGTGCGAACGCGGTTATTCCGTATCGCTCGAAACGAGCGGCGCGATCGATGTGTCGGAAGTCGATGCGCGCGTTTCGAGGATTCTCGATATCAAGACGCCGGGTTCCGGCGAAGTTTCCAAAAATATGTGGGGCAACCTCGCGCACCTCAACGCGCGCGACGAACTCAAGTTCGTGCTGTGCGGCGAAGCCGACTACCTGTGGGCGAAAGAGCAACTCGACCAGCGGGCCCTTGCCGCGATTTGTCCGGTGCTTTTTTCTCCGGCGTACCGCGACCTCGACGCCGGGTTGCTCGCCGACTGGATATTGCGCGACCAGTTGCCGGTACGCCTGCAAACCCAGTTGCATAAGCAACTGTGGGGCGAAGAGCCGGGCCGCTAGGCCGCGGTTCGCGCATTCCATGTTGTTCGCATTTGCGCTCGCGACGTTTGCACTGACCGCGATTGCGCTGACGGTCCTCGTGCGCGGCAATCGCTCGATCCGGTTGTTGCGCGATGCAGCCAACGCGTTGCCTGCGTCGCCGCCGCGCGTGTCGATCGTGGTCGCCGCGCGCGACGAAGCCGGCGGCCTGGAAGAAGCGCTGGGTTCGCTGCTCGCGCAGGACTATCCGGATTACGAGGTCATCGTTGTCGACGACCGTTCGAGCGATGCGACGCCGCAAATTCTCGCGCAACAGGCGCATCACGCGCACCTGAGGATAGTGCGCATCACCGAGTTGCCGGCGGGCTGGCTCGGCAAGAATCACGCGCTCGAGCGCGGTGCGAGCGAGGCGAGCGGCGCAATACTCATATTCGCGGACGCCGATGTGATCATGCGGCCGGACGTGGTGAGGCGTGCCGTCAGTCACGCGGTGGCGGCGCGGCGCGATCATGTCGCGATCACGCCGGACATCGCGGCGCCCGGCTTGCTGCTCGGCATGTTCATGGGCGCATTTACGCTGTTTTTCACGCTGTATGCGCGGCCATGGAAGGCGCCGGACACCAAGAGCCGCTGTTTCATCGGCATCGGCGCTTTCAATCTCGTGCGCGCGGACGTCTATCGCGCGGTGGGCGGGCATCGTCGCATCGCATTGCGGCCCGACGACGACATCAAGCTCGGCAAGATCATCAAGGACGCCGGGTATTCGCAGGAAATGCTGTTCGGACGCGAACTCATGAGCGTCGAATGGTATCCGTCGCTCGCAGCGCTCGCGCGCGGATTCGAGAAAAATTCCCTCGCGGGCGTCGATTACCGCGTTGCCGCGATGGTCGCGGGCACGCTGGCCACGCTGGTGCTATTCGTATGGCCGTTCGCTGCACTCGTCGTGACGACGGGCGCGACCCTTGTCCTCAATGCCGCGTCGTGCATCGTGATACTCGCTGCCTACATGATGATCGCGCACATCGTCGGCGCGCCGCGCTGGTACGCGGCGGGCTTTCCCGTGATGGCCGTGTTGTTCGTATGCATACTGTGGCGCGCGACCTTCATCACGTTGCGCGATGGCGGGATCAACTGGCGCGGCACGCACTATCCGCTCGCGGCGTTGAAAGCGAACAGGATTTAGATCATGGCGAATGCGGTAGTGCTGCTGTCGGGCGGGCTTGATTCGGCAACGGTGCTCGCGATTGCGCGCGCGGCAGACTACGAATGCTATTGCCTGTCGATCGATTACGGCCAGCGTCACCGTGCCGAACTCGCCGCGGCTGCGCGCGTCGCACGTGCGCTAGGCGCGCGCGAACACCGCGTCACCACGCTCGATCTCACCGCGTTCGGCGGCTCGGCGCTGACCGACGCCAGTATCGCAGTCCCGACATCCGGCATCGCGGCGGGCATACCGGTGACCTACGTGCCCGCCCGCAATACGATCCTGCTGTCGCTTGCGCTCGCATGGGCGGAAGTGCTGGGTGCGCGCGATATATTTTTCGGCGCTAACGCGGTCGATTATTCGGGCTATCCGGATTGCCGGCCGGAATACATGCGCGCGTTCGAGGCGATGGCCAATCTCGCGACCAAGGCGGCGGTCGAAGGCGGTCGTCTCACGCTGCACACGCCCATCATCAGTTACAGCAAAGCCGAGATCATCCGTCGCGGCCGGGCTTTGGGCGTCGACTACGTGCTGACGGTTTCCTGCTACCAGGCGGACGCGGAGGGCCGCGCGTGCGGCGTGTGCGATTCGTGCCGGTTGCGCAAGGCCGGTTTCGAGTCCGCCGGCGTCGCCGACCCGACGCATTATCAGGACTAACGCGCTGGCCGCTCGCTCACCGGGAGAGGGAGCGAGGGATCGAGCGTTGAGACGCGGCGCTATAAAGCTCGCTAGAATGTGCGGACTCGTTTCGCGGAGAATTCATGGAAGTCACAAGCCATCTGGGCGCCACTGTCGCCTGGTGCGGATTCGCGCTCGGGCTCGTGTTCGGCGCGGTGGGCAACAAGGTCAATTTCTGCACCATGGGTGCCGTGTCCGACGCCGTCAACATGGGCGACTGGGGCCGCATGCGCATGTGGCTGCTCGCAATCGCCGTGGCGATCATCGGTTCTAACGCGCTGTGGCACGCGGGACTCGTCGATTTGTCGAAATCGATTTACACGGCGCCTAATTTCACCTGGTTGTCATTCGTGGTCGGCGGTTTCCTGTTCGGTGTCGGCATGACGCTGGGCTCGGGTTGCGGCAGCAAAACGCTGATCCGCATCGGCGGCGGTAATTTGAAATCGCTCGTGGTCTACGTGTTCCTCGGCATTTCGGCTTACATGACCCTGCGCGGGTTGTTCGGCCAGTTTCGCGTGTCGGTGCTGCAGCCCGTCGCTGTTAACTTCGAAGTCTATGGCTTGAAGGGACAGGATCTGCCATCGCTGTTCGCGGGCAGCGGCATCGCGGTCGGCACGTTGCGCGTTGCGATTGCAGCGGTTGTCGCGGCGGCGCTGCTGGTCTTTGTGCTGAAGGACCGCGAATTTCGCGCCAATCGCGATTACCTGGCGGGTGGCGTGGTCGTCGGTCTGATCGTGGTTGCAGGCTGGTACGTGACCGCGCATGTCGGTTACCAGGAAAACCCGGATACGCTCGAGATGACTTTTTTCGGCACCAATACGCGTGCTGCCGAGTCGGTTTCGTTCGTGGCGCCGCTCGCCTATACGCTCGAACTCTTGATGTTGTGGACGGACAAGTCATTGAACATCACGTTCGGCATCATGGCGGCTGCGGGAGTCGTCGTCGGTTCGTTTGGTTACGCGATTGCGAGCAGGACTTTCCGCTGGGAAGGTTTCACGACGATAAGCGACCTGCGCAATCACATCATCGGCGGCATCCTGATGGGATTCGGCGGTGTCACCGCTCTGGGCTGCACGATAGGCCAGGGCATCAGCGGTTTCTCGACGCTCGCGCTGGGTTCGATCCTGACCTTCTGCGCGATCGTCGCCGGCTCGGCGGCGACGATGAAATACCAGTACTGGAAAATGCTGCGCGAGGACTAAAGCGGGCGTCGCCCGCTTTAGTCGCACCAGCGCCGCCTACTCGAGCGGTTCCAGCTTGATGATCGATGCGCCGTGGTTGCTGCCGACCCAGAACGTCGGCGTCGGCGTCGCGTTGTCCACGTACACGCGGCGTACGTTGGTGAACCGCGGCAGCAGGTAGTCGATCGTTTTGCCGGTTTTGGGATCGAGCCGCACGATACGGTCGTTCAGCATTGACCCCGTCCATACCTCGCCGTTCTTGTCGACCGCGACATCGTACGGCTGCGTCCACGGCGTGGTCATCGCCCACTCCTGGAATTTTTCCGTTTTGGTGTCGAACACGCCGATCTTGTTGCCGCGATATTCGGCGAACCACAGCCGGTCCTGCGCGTCCATGACCGCGCGCCGCGGTCCCGACGATTTCGTCGGCGTTTCATGCAGCGTGATTTCGCCGGTCTTCGCATCGATGCGGCCGATGTGCTCCTTGCCGATGTCGGTGAAGTACACGTTGTTCTGCGAATCGCCGACCACGTCATAGATGTTGTGACCGACCGGCGATTTCTTGAACGGCTCCCACGTCTCCCACGTGCCGGATTTGAGATCCACGCGGTGAATGCCGCCGACGCCGTTGTTCTGCGTCCAGATCCTGCCGTCAACGCCCATCGTCATCGGGCTTGTCATGTTGATCTGGGTGTTGGCGCGGTTCAATTCCGGCGGCAGGTTCCATACCTGGATTTTCTCGGTCCTGGGCTCGAACTTCATGATCGCGCCCTGGTACATCATGCCCGCCCACAAGTTGCCGTCTTTGTCCGCGCGCAACGACAGCAGTCCGAGCGGCGAGCCTTTCTTCGGTTCCGGCACCGGGTACTCGGTGACCTTGCCGGTTTTCGGGTCGAGCTTGCCGATCGACTGCTCGCCGAAATTCGAATACCAAGCAACGCCCTCGGCATCGACGATCACGTCGTGCGGTTCGATCGTCGGTCGCGGCAGGTCGTATTCCGTCATGATGACCTGCGTTGCCTTGCCCTTCGGGCGCGGGAAGGTCTTGAGCGGATAGTCCCAGCGCGGACCCGAACTCAGGTTGATGCTGCTCAACCACTCCGCCTGCGTGCGCTGCACGCGGGCCTGGTCTTCGCCGACCAGATCGGTGTCCCGCGTGGTCAGGCGTTTCTGCGGACGCAGCGGCGTGCTCTGGTTCGCATAGGTGCCCATGCGCTGCACGGTCATCACGAAACCGTCGGTGTCGTACTTCGAACGCGCGATACGCTCCACGGTGTGGCAGCCGACGCAGCCGAGCAGGGTCCTCTTCTGCTGCTCCGTGCCGGTCATGCTCGCAATCCACTCGCCGCTCGTGAGTTGCGCCGCGAGATCCTGTGTGGTGCGCAACTTCAAATTGAGCGTGGCGGCCTTTTGCTCCTCGACTTGCGCGGTCACTTTGCCGTCGAGTTCGTAGCCTGCCGCGCGTATGCGAATCGCGTACTGGCCGGCATCGAGTTTCGCGTGCGGAAAGCGGTATATGCCCTTGTTGTCCGACACGACGGTGATCGTGATGGTCGAGCCGGCTTTCCTGGCGCTGACCAGCACGCCTTCCATCGCGCCTTCCTTGGCTGACGTGACCTTGCCCGTCAAGGCGGCATCGGGTGCGGTGGCTCCGCGCGCAGCATGCGCGCCGAGTATCGCGAGCCCTGCGACGAGCGCAACGACAAAACGTCTGCTTTGCATGAAGTACTCCCTCCTTATGGTTCGGGTTCCGTCCAGTTACGCTCTGGCGGCGCATTCATCAGATCTGCAACGGTGATCATAGCCCTTTTTGGCCCGCGGCTGCATGCCCGGTTGCACTCGCGGACGGCAGCCCGCGAAACATATTCCGGTTATGCGGTCGTGCAGCGCTGTTTTCCGGCCAATAGCCGTAAATTGAGTACTAAATTCGCCGTCCGAACGCCGGTAAAATTGACCCGTTAGCGCGTAACCGGTAAAATTCGCGCCTTTTGCGGGCGGTTAGCTCAGCCGGTAGAGCAGCGGACTTTTAATCCGTTGGTCGCGAGTTCGAATCTCGCACCGCCTACCAATTTACAAGGGGTTAGCTGCGGCTGGCCCTTTGCTTTTTGTAATTGTCTTGCACGTAACGCCGAAGAGCGTGGCTCCGCACTCGTACTGGTAGTCTAAGTGCGGCCGTCAATCGCGAGCTACGCGAAAATAAAATCGCCCCCGCTCACGTGTATGGTCTGGCCGGTGATGAAGCCCCCGCCGGGGCCGCACAGGAAGCGCACCACGGCGGCGATTTCTTCCGCTTCACCATAGCGCCCCAGCGGGATCTTGCCTTTGGGGTCCGCGCGCGCACTGCGGTGGGCGGGCCGTTCCGTATTGATGCTGCCGGGCGACACGCAGTTCACGCGGATGCCGTCCTCCGCGAGTTCTTTCGCGAGCGCACGCGTGAGCCCGACGAGCCCGTTCTTCGCCGTAGTGTTGTGCGATTTGCGGTTGCCGCCAACGAGGACCGCGTCACCACCAAGGGTAACGATGTTGCCGCCGCGCTTCGCGAGCATAGCCGGCAGGCAGGCCTTGATGCAGTGAAACGAGCCGTCGAGCGTAATCGACATCGTGTTCCGCCAATCCTCGAAAGTCATGTCCTTGAAGAGGACTTCTTTGCGCTGGGAGGCGTTCAAGACGAGGATGTCGATTTTGCCGAAGCGCTTGATCACGCCTTCGCCCATCGCGCTTACCGCAGCGGCATCCGCGACGTCGGCGATGAATACCTCGGCGTCGCCACCCGTTGCGCGGATCTCGTGGACGACCGCTGCGGCAGCTTCACGCGAGCGCAGCGTGTTGACCGCCACGGCTGCCCCTGCCGCAGCGAGCGCGAGCGAAATCGCGCGTCCGATATTCTTCGCGCCCCCGGTGACGAGCGCGACCTGGCCGGCGAGCTCGCGACCTGCGGCGGGTAGACCTTGTATTGCCATGCATGTCTCCTTGCGTTTCACACGATAATGACGATGAAGCTATTATGCGCACATTCGCGGAGCACGATATACCAAAGGAAGGTGCAATGAAATCTGCTGCAACAGTGCTGCTGGCGGCCCTGATCGGCTGCATGTCGGTTCAACCTGCGCTCGCGGCCTTCCCGGAACGGCCCATCCGCATGATCGTGCCCTCCGCCGCCGGCGGACAACCGGATACGAATTCGCGACTGGTCGCCAACGAGCTTGGCAAGCAAATCGGCCAACAGGTCGTGGTGGAAAATCGCCCGGGGGCCAGCAGTTCGATCGGCTTCGAGGCGGTAGCCAGGGCGCAGCCGGATGGCTATACGATCGGCTATGGCGGGTTTCCGCTCGCCACCAATTCGAGCCTGCTCGCGAAGGTTCCTTACGATGTAAACAAGGATTTCCGCATGGTGATCCTGACGAACATCTCGCCCAACCTCATCGCCATCACGCCCGCCCTGCCCGTGAATTCGGTATCCGAACTGATTGCCTACGCGAAGCGCAACCCGGACCAGTTGCTGTTCGGCACCTCCGGCAGCGGCGGCACGATGCACCTCAGCATGGAATTGTTCAAGCTCATGACGGGCACGCGGATGGTGCACGTGCCGTACAAAGGCATGCAGCAGGTAATCACCGAGATCATCGGCGGCCGCTTGCAGATCCTTTCCGACAACGTGACCTCCGTGCTGCCGCACGTCACGTCTGGTCGTTTGCGCGCGCTTGGCGTGACGGGCCCGCGGCGCATTCCGCTCGCGCCGGACATTCCGACCGTGGCCGAGGCCGGCGTTCCGGGCTATGAAATTACCGCGTGGGGCGGCTACATGGCTCCGGCGGGAACGCCCGGCCCCATCGTGGCAAAGCTCAACGCGGAACTCAACAAAGTCATCGCTTCCCCGGCGATCCGCGAACGGTGGCTCGCGTTGGGGATAGAACCCGTCGGCGGCACGCCCGCACGTTTCGCCGACCACGTCAGAACGGAAACCGCGAAATGGACGGACGTGATCAAGCGCGCGGGGATCAAAGGCGACTAGTGACGCTGCGCGAGACCGCATGCACCGCAACTATAAGCGGTTGTTCACCTTAGAGGATGCCGTTCATGGAAAATCAGAAGCTTCGGGATGCTCTGTATGCGGGAAATTTAATCCGTTGGTCGCGAGTTTGAATCGCGCACCGCCTAGCAATCAAAAAGGCCCGCTGGCGACAGCGGGCC
>CAZEAX010000224.1:0-7946 GCA_964510405.1 uncultured Streptomyces sp.
ACGCTGAAAAAAATCAAGGATAGCGGCGTCATCACCATCGGCCATCGCGACTCGTCGATCCCGTTCTCCTATTACGACGACAAGCAGCAGCCGGTCGGCTATGCGATGGACTTGTGCGCGAAGATCGTCGACGCGGTCAAAGCGGAATTGAAGATGCCGAAACTGGAAGTCAAATACCAGCTCGTGACCTCCGCCAACCGCATCCCGCTGATCGCCAACGGCACGGTCGACCTGGAGTGCGGCTCGACCACCAATAACGCCGACCGCCAGAAGCAGGTCGCCTTTGCCATAACCCATTACCTCACGGCCAACCGCTACGTATCGAAGAAAGCGTCGAACATCAAGGCGATAGACGATCTCAAGGGCAAGACTATCGTGTCAACGTCCGGCACCACCAACATCAAGCAGGCCACGGACCTCAACGTCGCCAAGAACATGGGTATGAACATCATCCCGGCGAACGGCCATCCCGAAGCATTCCAGATGGTCGAAACCGGACGTGCAGCCGCTTTCGTGATGGACGACATACTGCTGTACACGCTGGTGGCGCAATCGCGCACGCCTGACGATTATGTGATTTCGTCCGACGCGCTGTCCCTGGCCGAACCCTACGGGATCATGATGCGCAAGGATGATCCGGCGTTCAAAAAAGTTGCCGATGCCGCGATAACGGCGGTTTACAAGAGCGGTGAAATCAACAAGATTTACGCCAAATGGTTCACCAGCCCGACCCCGCCCAAAGGCTTAAACTACAACGTACCGATGACAGCGCAAATCAAGAATATGTTTGCACATCCGTCAGACTCGGGCGATCCGGCGGCTTACAAGTAATTTCGGCATCACACGGGGGACTGGGGAGTCCCCCGCTTTACGTCAAGCACCTGACCCAATGAAACGCGCGTGCGTTTCATTGCGTGAGGCGCTCTCAGGGAGGCGTTAAAGTGAAGTACGACTGGCAGTGGAGCATATTCACGCAGACCGCGGCCGACGGCTCGGGGACCTGGCTCCACTTTCTGCTCGGGGGCCTGGTCTGGACCATGCTCACCGCGCTCGCCGCGTGGGTGCTCGCATTGTCGATCGGCTCGGTGGTCGGTACGCTGCGCACGACGCCGATGCCGTGGATCGTCCGGCTCGGCGATGCCTACGTCGAGGTTTTCCGCAACATCCCGCTGCTCGTGCAGATGTTCCTGTGGTTTTTCGTCGTTCCTGAATTCCTGCCGCAGCAGCTCGGCAATGCAGTAAAGCAGATGCCGCCGCCGTGGGGCTCGTATCTTCCGGCGGTACTGTGCCTGGGAATTTATACGTCCGTGCGCGTCGCCGAGCAGTTGAAAGCAGGCATCCAGTCGCTGCCGCGGGGACAGGGGCTCGCCGGCACCGCGCTGGGCCTCACGCTGCCGCAAACCTACCGCTTCGTCCTGCTGCCGATGGCATTTCGCATCGTGATGCCGCCGCTCACGTCGGAATTTCTCAACATCATCAAGAATTCGTCGGTCGCGCTGACGATCGGCCTGCTGGAACTGACCGGCCGCGCGCGCGCGATGCAGGAGTTCTCGTTCAAGGTGTTCGAAGCGTTTTCGGCGGCCACCGTGATCTACCTGATCACGAACCTCGTGATCGTGCTGCTCATGCGCATGCTCGAAGAGAAGATCCGCGTGCCGGGTTTCATCGCGAGCGCGAGTCAGACCCCGACGGCCGGACATTGAGAGCATGAACTCCGGCTACGATTTCGACGTCATTCAGCGCTCGCTGCCTTACCTGTTCAAGGTGGGCATGACTTTTACCCTCACGCTGACGCTGCTCGCGATGGCGGGCGGCATATTTTTCGGCACGATACTCGCCATGATGCGGATGGGACGTCTGCGCGTCCTGTCGATTTTCGCCGGCGCGTACGTGAACGTGATTCGCTCGGTACCGCTGGTGCTGGTGATCTTCTGGTTTTACTTCCTGGTGCCGTACATCGGCGCGTGGGTCACCGGCGCTTCGCAACCGGTGCAGGTCGGCGCCTTCATGTCGTGTGTGATCACCTTCATGCTGTTCGAAGCGGCGTATTACTGCGAAATCATGCGCGCCGGCATCCAGTCGATCCCGCGCGGCCAGGTCGCGGCCGGCCAGGCGCTCGGCCTCAACTACTGGCAGACGATGGGCACGGTCGTGCTGCCGCAGGCGTTTCGCAACATGACGCCGGTGCTGTTGACGCAGACCATCATCCTCTTTCAGGACACTTCGCTCGTTTACGTGATTTCAGTCACCGATTTCATGGGCGCGGCCGCCAAGATCGCCAACCGCGATTACCGTCTCATCGAGATGTACACGTTCGCGGCGGTCGTGTACTTTATCGTTTCGTTTTCGCTGTCCTTCATCGTGAAAAAGCTGCAGGCCAAGATGGCCATCATCCGCTAGGGTCCCCGCCATGTCCGCTATGATCGATATCAAGAACGTCAGTAAATGGTACGGCAGCTTCCAGGTGCTGACCGACTGCTCGACGCAGGTCACCAAGGGTGAGGTCGTCGTAGTGTGCGGGCCGTCAGGTTCCGGCAAGAGCACGCTGATCAAGACCGTCAACGGACTGGAGCCGTTTCAAAAGGGCGACATCATAGTCAACGGCATCTCGGTCGCGGCGAAAGACACCGACCTGCCCAAGCTGCGTTCGCACATCGGCATGGTATTTCAGAATTTCGAATTGTTCCCGCATCTGTCGATAACCGAAAACCTGACGCTGGGCCAGATCAAGGTGCTCGGGCGCCCGCAAGGCGAGGCGATCGAGCGCGGACTCAAGCTGCTCGACCGCGTCGGGCTCATCGCCCAGAAGGACAAGTATCCGGGCCAGTTGTCGGGCGGCCAGCAGCAGCGCGTCGCCATCGCGCGCGCGCTGTCGATGGACCCGATCGCGATGCTGTTCGACGAGCCGACTTCCGCGCTCGACCCGGAAATGATCAACGAAGTGCTCGACGTGATGGTCGAGCTCGCCAATGAAGGCATGACCATGATGGTCGTAACCCACGAAATGGGTTTCGCGAAGAAGGTCGCACATCGCGTAATCTTCATGGACAAGGGCGAAATCGTCGAAGACGCCAAAAAGGACGATTTCTTCGGCACGCCGCGTTCCGACCGCGCGGTCCAGTTCCTGTCGAAGATCCTGCATCACTGAAGCGGCATCCGTCGCAGCCGCGGCGGTATTTCATCGCGTCAACGCTTGGCGTACAATCAATCCGCGCCCGCATCTGCGGCGCGCATCCGCTACCTCATCGAGAGTCATGTCAAAACCGCACCGTGTAATACCGATCGTCAAGCAATCCGCAGCCGCCGCCAAGCCCCGCGTTCAGTACGACTGCCGCAAATGTCCCGGCTATTGCTGCAGCTACGACCTGATCGAAGTCGGCAAGCGCGACGTTGCGCGGCTCGCGAAGCATTTCGAACTCACCTACCGGCAGGCCGAGGACCGGTTCACCAAGTACGACCGCGACGAAAAAGTGCGCACGCTGCGCCACCAGAAAGACAAGTTGTTCGGCAAGGCGTGCACGTTCTTCGACACGAAGAAGCGGCAATGCACCATCTACGAAGCGCGCCCCAGCCTGTGCCGCGCTTATCCCGACGAGCCGCACTGCGGCTACTATGATTTCCTGAAGTTCGAGCGCGAGCACCAGGACGATCCGGCCTGGATCGCACTGACGAGCTAGAAGCGTCCCGTCCCTGCGTCAGGCGGCGCAGACGCGGTCCATCAGCCGCCGCATGAACTGCTCGCACTTCGCGACCTGCTCGATGGCGACGTATTCGTTGGGCTTGTGCGCCTGCTCGATCGAACCGGGGCCGCAGACCACCGTCGGTATGCCGGCACGCTGAAACTGCGAGCCTTCGGTGCCGAACGACACCTTGCCGAAATCGTCGTTGCCCGACAATTCCTGCGCGAGTCCGACGACCTCGCCCTCTGGACCGTTGTCGAGCGCGGGCAGGGCCGACAGCGGCGTGATCGTAAATCCGGTGCCGGGATGCACCGCGCGCATTTCGGGCTCGAGCCGCGTCTCGAGGTGTGCCTTGAATTCGGCGAGCAGCGCATCGGGATCGTCGCCCGGCAGGTGGCGGAATTCGAAATCGAACGTGCATTCGTGCGGCACGATGTTAAGTGCGGTGCCGCCGCGCATGACACCGGTGTGCACCGTCGTGTGCGCGACGTCGAAGCCGCGATCGTAGGGCCCGTGATCGCGGTGGCGTCGTGCCATCGACTTCAGATAGGCGACCGCCTCCGCCGCCGCCTCCACCGCGTTCACACCGTCCGGCGCATACGCCGAATGGCACGCAAAACCGCGCACGCTGCAGCGAAAGCCCTTCTTGCCCTTGTGCGCGATGACCGGCCGCATCAGCGTCGGCTCGCCCACGATGCACGACTGCGGCCGGATGCCGGCCTGCGCGAGATCGGAAATCAACCGGCCCACGCCGATGCAGCCGACCTCCTCGTCGTACGAAAAAGCGAAGTGCAGCGGCGTCTTCAGGCCGCGTCGCGCGAATTCGGGTGCTAACGCCAGCACGACGGCGACAAAACTTTTCATGTCGGAAGTGCCGCGGCCGTAGAGCCTGCCGTCTTTTTCCACGACGTTGAAGGGATCCGTGTCCCACGCCTGTCCGTCGACCGGCACCACGTCCGTATGGCCGGACAGCACTATGCCCGGCATCCCCTGCGGGCCCAGGGTCGCGAACAGGTTCGCCTTGCTGCGTTCGTCGTTATAGGTAAGGCGGACTTCGGCGCCGAGACCGGCCAGGCGGTCGCGCACGAAATGGATCAATGCAAGGTTCGAATCGCGGCTGACGGTGGGAAACCCGACGAGCGTGCGGATCATGTCGATACTGACGGGCGCGTCGGCGCGGTGCGCTGCCATGTTATGCGATTCTGAAGGAAAGCCAACAGAATAGGTGCGGGTTTCAAAGGTGTCAATTTTGGTGGGTGCATAACGCCGGGCGCGGCGTCACAAAACCGGCAATTTACGGTATGCTGACCGCGCCGTATTGAGAGAGGAAATCCCCATGCCGTTACGCTTTTTTTGCGCAATGCTCGCACTGCTGACCGGCATCGCGCACGCAACCGCCGCCGATTTGAGCATCGCGGTCGGCGCGGACGTCACCTCGATCGACCCGCATTATCACAACCTCACGCCGAACAACAATATCGCCGAGCACATCTTCGAAACGCTCGTCACCAAGGACCCCAGGTCGCGGCTGAAGCCCGCGCTCGCGGTGTCGTGGAAGGCGGTCGACGATCTCACGTGGGAATTCAAGCTGCGCAAAGGCGTCAAGTTCCACGACGGCTCGGATTTCACAGCGGCGGACGTCGTGTTCTCGATCGAGCGCACGGCGCAGCTGCCGAACAGCCCGTCGCCGTTCACGCTGTATACGAACCAGATCACGGAAAAAATCATCGTCGATCCGCTGACCGTGCGGCTCAAAACGGCGACGCCGTACCCGCTGATGCCCAACGACATGGGCACCGTGTTCATCGTGTCGAGCAAGGCGGCGAAGGGTGCCACGACCGCCGATTTCGATTCGGGCAAAGCGACCATCGGCACCGGGCCTTTCAGGTTCGTCCACTACGCGAAAGGCGACCGCATCGAACTGGCGCGCAACGACAACTACTGGGGCACGAAACCCGCGTGGGACAAAGTCACCTTCCGCGTGATTGCGAGCGATCCATCGCGCGTCGCTTCATTGCTGTCGGGCGACGTGCGCGCGATCGAAAACGTGCCGACCTCGGACCTGGCGAAACTGTCCAAAGATCCGGCGGTGACGATTTCGCGCACGGTTTCGCACCGGCTGATATTTCTGCACCTCGACACCAACCGCGACAAGTCCCCGTTCGTGATGGACAAGTCGGGCAAGCCGCTCGACAAGAATCCGCTGAAGGACCTGCGCGTGCGCAAGGCGATCTCGAAGGCGATCAACCGGCAGGCGATCGTCGAGCGCGTGATGGAGGGCGCGGCCGTTGCGACCGGTCAATTGATGCCCGAAGGCATGTTCGGTTACGTCCCGGGCATGAAGCCGGAACCCTACGATCCGGACGGCGCGAAAAAGCTGCTCGCCGAAGCCGGCTACCCGGACGGCTTCGCGCTCGCGCTGCACGGCCCCAACGACCGCTACGTCAACGACGACCAGATCTGCCAGGCCATCGCGCAAATGCTCGCGCGCGTCGGCATCCAGGTGCGCGTCGAGACGCTGCCCTCGGCGATTTATTTTTCACGCGCGACCAAGCTCGAATTCAGCATGATGCTGGTCGGCTGGGCGGCCGACACCGCGGAGGCATCGTCGCCGCTGAAGGCGCAGCTCGCGACGTACGATCCGAAGAAGGGGATGGGTACCGCCAACCGCGGCCGCTATTCGAACCCGAAAATGGATGCGCTGCTCGAGCAGGCGCTGGCCACCGTGGACGACGCGAAGCGCGAAAAACTGTTGCAACAGGCGACCGAAGTGGGCATCGGCGATCTCGGCATCATTCCGCTGCATCACCAGGTCAACCTGTGGGCCACGCGCAAGGGCATCGTCTACACGCCGCGCACCGACGAACGCACGCTCGCCCACGAATTCCGCCCGCAATAAATTCGCCGCTCGCCAAGAGACGCTCATGATTGCCCGCCTGCTGACCGCAGTTGTCATCGTCATCGCGACCCTCGTTCCCGCCGGCGCCGCGGAACTCGTGATCGGGCTCGGCGCGGACGTGACGTCGATCGATCCGCACAACAACAACGCGGCGCCGAACAACAGCATCGCCGAGCAGATCTTCAACAAGCTGGTCGAGAACGACGCGAAGCAGCACCAGAAGCCGGGACTGGCCGAATCGTGGCGCGCCATCGACGACCTGACGTGGGAATTCAAATTGCGCCGCGGCGTCAAGTTTCACGACGGCTCGGATTTCACCGCCGCCGACGTCGCCTATTCGATCGAGCGCCCGGGCATCATCAACACGCCGGGCGGCTTCACGATCTACACGCGCTCGATCGTCGAAAAAATCATCGTCGATCCGTACACGATCCGGCTGAAGACCGCCACGCCCTACCCGAACATGCCCACCGACATGGGGGGGCTCATCATCGTGTCGGCCAGGGCCGCGCGCGGCGCCACCAACGCCGACTTCGATTCCGGCAAAGCCACGATCGGCACCGGCCCGTGGAAGTTCGTGCGTTATGTGAAAGGCGACCGCATAGAGCTCGCGCGCAACGACAATTACTGGGGCCCGAAACCGGCGTGGGACAAGGTCACGTTTCGACTGATCACCTCCGACCCCTCGCGCATCGCGGCCCTTCTGTCCGGCGACGTACAGATGATCGAGGCCGTGCCGCCCGCCGATTACGCCAGGCTGAAGACGAACAAGGACATCACGATCTTTACCACCATTTCGAACCGCATGATCCATCTGCACCTCGACTCCAATCGCGACAAGTCGCCGTTCATCACGGACAAGGCCGGCAAACCGCTCGAGAAAAATCCGTTCAAGGACGCGCGCGTGCGCAAGGCGTTTTCCAAGGCGATCAACCGCAACGCGATCGTCGAGCGCGTAATGGACGGCCTCGCGATTCCGGCGGGACAGTTGATGCCCGAGGGATTTTTCGGCGTGAGCCCGAATCTGAAACCCGAGCCGTACGACCCCGAAGGCGCCAAAAAGCTGCTGGCCGAAGCCGGCTACCCCGACGGTTTCGGCATCACGCTCCACGGCCCCAACAACCGCTACGTCAACGACGAGCAGATCGTGCAGGCCGTCGCACAAATGCTGACCCGCGTCGGCATCGCAACCAAGGTCGAAACGCTGCCGTTCTCGGTGTACGTCGCGCGCGCCAACAAGGTGGAGTTCAGCGCGGCGCTGCTCGGGTGGGGCGTGTCCACGGGCGAGGCGACTTATCCGCTGCGTTCGCTGATTGCGACCTACAACCCGGCGAAGGGACTCGGCACCTGGAACTGGGGCCGCTATT
>CAZEAX010000225.1:0-7937 GCA_964510405.1 uncultured Streptomyces sp.
GTTGGTCACCGCTTCGTGAAACGCACCTTCATTGCGGTACGACCAGATATACAGTTTGAGGCTTTTCAACTCGACGCATTTGCGGTCCGGCACGTAGTCAAGATAGAGCGATGCGAAGTCCGGTTGTCCGGTTTGCGGACACAGGCAGGTAAACTCCGGTATTTCCATGTGAATCCGGTAATCGCGGCGCGGTTGCGGATTCGGAAACGTCGCGAGCGCTTTGCTGGGGATGCTTGGCATTAGGGCAGATGAAACAATTCGGTTAAAATGGCGCGCTATTCCGGCCCGAATTATAACCTCACCTGGCATAGAAAAAATTGCGCCTCACAGAAATCAAGCTTGCTGGCTTCAAATCTTTCGTCGATCCCACCAGTATTCCCGTGCCAGGCCAGCTGGTCGGCGTAGTCGGTCCAAATGGCTGCGGTAAATCCAATATCATCGACGCAGTGCGCTGGGTGCTCGGCGAGTCGTCGGCGAAGCATCTGCGCGGCGAGACCATGCAGGACGTGTTGTTCAACGGGTCGGGCAACCGCCAGACCGTAAATCGCGCAAGCGTCGAGCTGGTGTTCGACAACAGTCTGGGGCGCGCGGGCGGGCAATGGTCGAGCTACGGTGAGATTTCCGTCAAGCGGGTCCTCGAACGCGACAGCGAGTCGGCGTATTACATCAATAATCTGCACGTCCGGCGGCGCGACGTCGCCGATATCTTTCTGGGCACGGGTCTCGGGGCGCGTGCCTACGCGATCATCGAACAGGGCATGATTTCGCGCATCATCGAAGCGAAGCCCGAAGAGCTGCGCGTGTTTCTCGAAGAGGCCGCAGGCGTGTCGAAATACCGCGACCGCCGGCGCGAGACCGAATTGCGGCTCGGCGACACGCGCGAAAACCTGCTGCGGGTCGAAGACATCCGCCTGGAGCTCGACAAGCAACTCGAGCATTTGCGCGAGCAGGCCGAAGTAGCGCGCCAGTATCACAGCCTGCAAGAACAGCTGCGCCTGGCGCAGAATCTGCTGTGGCTGCAAAAACGGCGCGAGGCTACGAGCGCGCGCGAACGCTATACGCGCGAAATCGAAAAACTCGGCGTCGAGCTCGAAGCCGAAACCGCGCGCCTGCGCGAGGCCGAACGCCGCATCGAGGAATTGCGCGACCGTCATCACATCGCGGGCGACGCGGTGCACGCGGCCCAGGGCAGTCTCTACGAAACCAATGCGGAGTTTTCGCGCGTGCAGCAGCAGCTTCAGCACGTGCGCGAAAACCGCCAGCGCATCAGCAACCAGCTTGCCGCGTTGCAAAACCAGCTCGAACAAGGCGAGAGCCAGTTGCAGACGCAGCATGCCAGCCAGGAGGATTGGCGGCAGGAAACGTCGCGCGCCGACGCGCAGGCTGAGGCGTGCCGGATCACCGCGGCAGCTGCAGCATCGCAACTGCCGGTAGCGGAGCAGGAGTTTCGCGCAACCCGGGAGGCGCGAGATCAGCTGCAGCAGCAGGTCGCGGGCAATATCCAGGCCCTGCAGCTCGAGCAGACGCGCAGCGAACACGCGTTGAAAATCCTCGCCCAACTGGCGCAACGCGAGCAGCGGTTGCGCGAGGAACAGGCCGCGTTGACGCCGCCTGACAGCGACGAACTGGAAAGGCTGCGCGCGGAGCTTGCATCGCTCGAAGCTCAGCATCGCGACAAACGCGCGGCGCTCGATGCGGAGGAAGCGTCGATCCCGCGCTTGGAGCAGGAGTTGCGCGAGCAGGGCGTGACCGTGGATGCAGCGGCGCAACAGGTAACCGCGCTGGCTGCGCGCATTGACGCGTTGACGCAGCTTCAGGATCGCATCGCACGCAGCGAAACCATGCAGGGCTGGCTTGCGACACACGATCTGAATTCGGCGCGCCGGCTGTGGCAGGACATCGAAATCGAAGCCGGTTGGGAAGACGCGCTGGAAGCCGTGTTGCGTGAACGCCTGAATGCGATCGGCCTCAACGACCTTGCGCAGGCTGCCCCGTGGCTTGGCGATTTGCCGCCGGGCAAGATGACGGTATACACGGCGGCGGGCGACAGCCCGGCACCGGCCGCGCCATTCGGCCTTGAGTCGTTGGCCGCCTACGTTCGCTGCAAGAACGCAGCCGCTGCCGGTGCGCTGGCTGATTGGCTGCACCAGGTTTACGTCGTGAAAGACCGCCGCGAAGGGCTCGCATTGCGGGAGCGGCTGCCGGCCGGCGCGTTGCTGGTTTCCGGCGACGGGCACGTGTTCACGCGGCACAGCGTGAGCTTCCATGCGCCGGATTCGGAACTGCACGGGGTGTTGTCGCGGCAGCGCGAGATCGAGCACTTGGCCGGCCAGCACACGAACGAACAGGCGCGGCTCGCTACGCTGCGCAGCGAACTTGACGACGCGGAAACCCGCTTCGAGCAGCGCAAGGCCGCAGTCAACGAACTGCGGTTCGCGGCTGAAGTGCTGCAGCAGTCGCTGCACGAATCCGAACTGGCGGTATTGCGCCTGTCCGAGCAGGCGCAGCGCGTGACCCAGCGCGGCGAACAGATCGCGGCCGAACTCGCGGAAATCTCCGCGCAGTCCGGGCATGAACGCGCCCAGCACGATGCGGCGCAGGTCAACGTCGCGCAGTTCGATAAACTGCGCATTGATTTCCAGGCCCGGCAGACCGGCGTGCTCGCGCAATACGCGGCGGCCGAGGCGGCACTCGAGCAGCAGCGCCAGTCGTTGCAGCAGGCCGAACGCGCGGCGCAGGAGTCCGCGTTTCACGTGAAGACTTGCGCGAACAAGATCGCCGAGGTCGAAAATGCGATCAAACTGATCGCCGACGGCGTCGGCACAGTCAAAACCGCCATCGCGCAGCACGAGCATGAGGCGGGACTGCTCGACGAAGCACCGCTCAATGCGGAACTCGAGCAGGTCATCGCGGTGCGCACGCAGAAGGAGCGGGTGCTCGCCGCCGCGCGTGACGAACTGGAGGCGGGGGAAACGACGTTGCGCGAGACCGAGCAGGAAAGGCTCACGATCGAGCAGAATCTCGGCCCGATCCGCGACCGCACGGGCGAAGTTAAACTGAAGGAGCAGGAGGCGCGTCTGACCGAAGACCAGTTCGCGCAGCAACTCGCCGAAGCCGGCGCCAACGAGCAGGAGCTCGAGGCGCAGCTCGAGAAAGGCAAACGTTCCGGCGCGTGGCAGGCCGATATCGCGCGTCTGAACGGCGAAATCGGCGCGCTCGGCGCGGTAAATCTGGCGGCGCTCGAGGAGCTCGATTCGTCGCAGCAGCGCAAGAATTACCTCGACGCGCAGTCGCTCGACCTGAACCAGGCGCTGACCACGCTCGAGGACGCGATCCGGCGCATCGATCGCGAGACCCGCGAACGGTTGCAGCACACGTTCGACGAGGTGAACGGCCATTTCGGCCGCATGTTCCCGTCGCTGTTCGGCGGCGGGCGCGCCAAGCTCGAGTTGACCGGCGAGGAAATACTCGATGCCGGCGTGCACGTGATTGCACAGCCGCCGGGCAAGAAAAACAGCTCCATCCATTTGTTGTCCGGCGGCGAAAAGGCTTTGACGGCTTTGTCTCTCGTGTTCGCGCTGTTCCAGCTGAATCCCGCGCCATTCTGCCTGCTCGACGAGGTCGATGCGCCGCTTGACGATACCAACACCGAGCGGTTTTGCGAGCTCGTGAAAAAAATGTCGGCCAATTCGCAGTTCTTGTTCATCAGTCACAACAAGATTACGATGGAAATCGCCAACCAGTTGATCGGCGTGACCATGCAGGAGGCCGGCGTTTCGCGCGTGGTCGCAGTGGATATCGAGGAAGCCATGAAGCTCGCTGAAGAAGCGGCGTAAGCCCGCCGCGCATAGTCATGAGCGATTTGCAGACAGCTCTGCTGGGGATCGGCGCCTGCGTGGTGGCGGGTGTTTACGCGTTCAACTGCTGGCAGGAGCGCCAGTTCCGGCGCCGGGCCGAACTTGCGTTTGAACGCGAGCATGACGACGTGCTAATGCCAACGGCGCCGTCGCCGGCGGACAGCGAACCGCCAGCGCGTATCGAGCCGCGGCTGGAAAGCGCGCCGGCAACCACGGCGGCACCCAGAACGGCGGTGCGGACCGCGCCGGCGCTGGCGATCGACCCCGTGATCGATTACGTCGTCGAAGTCGACCTGGCGGCACCCGTGGCGAGCACGGCCTTGCATGCGCAGTTAAACGAACTGGCCGCCGGTTGGGGCAAACCCGTGCTGGCGGCGGGATACGATGCGGCGACGGGCGAGTGGCACGCATTGGACACCGTTAGCGATGTTAAATGCTCCCAGCTGCGCTTTGCCGTGCAAATGTCCAACCGCGCCGGCTGCATCGAGCAGGACAAACTCAAGGCGTTTCGCGCCGTGGCGCAAAAGTGGGCCGACGACGAAGGTGCGGTCGCAGTCAAGTGCCTCGAAGTCGATCTCGCGCATGCGATGGCGGTGCAGCTCGACCGTTTCTGCGCCGACGTCGACATCGCGATCGGCATCAACGTCATTACGCGCGACGGCGCCCCGTTCTCCGGCACCAAAGTCCGCGCGCTCGCGGAAGCCGGCGGCATGAAGCTCGAAAGCGATGGCGTGTTCTATTTGCGCAATAACGACGGTGAAGCGATATACACGCTCGACAACCACGAGCCGATGCCGTTCGTGCCGGAGCAAATCAAGACCCTCACGACCGGCGGTGTCACGTTCCTGCTGGATGTTCCGCGCGTTGCGGAGGGACTGGGCGCGTTCGAAGCGATGCTCGCCGCGGCGCGCAATTTTGCGTCCACGCTCGGCGGCAAGCTGGTCGACGACAATCGGGCGGCGCTGGCGGACGACGCGATCGAAAAAATCCGGCGCCAGTTGACGGGCATACTCGCGAAAATGGAGGCGGGCCAGATCGCGGCCGGGGGAGCGCGCGCGCTGCGTTTGTTTTCGTGAATGGCCATAGCCCCGGACATCGTCGCACGCGTAAAAGAGTTGCGCGTCGCACTCGATCAGCACAACTACAACTACTACGCGCTCGACCGGCCGGCCATCCCGGATGCCGAATACGACCGCTTGTTTCGCGAGCTGCAGGATCTCGAGGCGCAGCATCCTGAACTCGTAACTGCGGATTCGCCAACGCAGCGGGTGGGCGCGGAGCCGCTCGCCGAATTCGCGCAGGTCACGCATCGCACGCCGATGCTCTCGCTCAACAACGCCTTTGCCGACGACGAAATTGCCGCGTTCGACAAACGCGTGCGCGAAGGGCTCGATGCCGCGACCGTGGAATACGCCGCCGAGCCCAAGTTTGACGGGCTCGCAATCAGCCTCGTCTATGCCGATGGCCGGCTCGCCACCGGGGCGACGCGCGGCGACGGGTATACGGGCGAAGACGTCACGGCCAACCTGCGCACTGTGCGCGCGATTCCGCTCAAATTGCGCGCGACGCGTCCGCCCGCGGTGCTGGAGGTTCGCGGCGAGGTGCTGATGCTGCGCGCCGAATTCGAGAGGCTCAATGCGCGCCAGCGCGAACAAGGCGAAAAGGAATTCGTCAATCCGCGCAACGCCGCCGCCGGGTCGTTGCGCCAGCTGGACCCGCGGATAACCGCGACGCGGCGGCTTGCTTTTTACGCTTACGGCACCGGCGCGCCGCTGGATGGCGGGTTGCGCAAGCACTCGCAGCTGCTCGAACGACTGGCCGAACTCGGATTTCCGGTGACCGCCGAGCGCGCCGTCGTTCACGGCGTCGAGGGCATGCTTGATTATTATCGCAAGATCGGCGCGCGGCGCGTGAAGCTGCCGTTCGATATCGACGGCGTCGTTTACAAGGTCGACGATCTGCCGGCGCAGAACACGCTGGGATACGTTTCGCGTGCCCCGCGGTTCGCGATCGCGCATAAATTCCCCGCCGAGGAAGCGACGACCGTGGTGGAAGGCATCGACGTGCAGGTGGGACGAACCGGCGCTTTGACGCCGGTCGCGAGGTTGAAGCCGGTGTTCGTCGGCGGGGTCACGGTCACCAACGCGACTTTGCACAATGAAGACGAAGTGCACCGCAAGGATGTGCGCATCGGGGATACCGTCGTCGTGCGGCGCGCCGGCGATGTCATTCCCGAAGTGGCGCGGGTGGTCTTTGAGAAGCGGCCGCCGCATGCGCACAAGTTCGCGCTGCCCGGTCGCTGCCCGGTGTGCGGATCCGAAGTGCGCAGGTCGGCGGAGGAAGCGGTCGCGCGTTGCAGCGCGGGCCTCTACTGCCCCGCGCAGCGCAAACAGGCGCTGCTGCATTTTGCCAGTCGCCGCGCGATGGATATCGAGGGGCTGGGCGACAAGCTGGTCGAGCAACTGGTCGACGGCAAAATCGTGCGCACGCCAGCCGATTTGTACAAGCTCGGCATCGCGAAACTCGCGGCGCTTGAGCGCATGGCCGAAAAATCGGCATCCAATATCGTCGCCGCCATCGAAAAAAGCAAGCGTACGACCCTGGCGCGCTTTATCTATGCTCTCGGCATCCGCAATGTCGGGGAGAGCACGGCGCAGGACCTGGCACGCTACTTCGGAAATGTCGAGCGCGTGGCGACGGCCGATGCCGACGCGTTGCAGCAGGTCCCGGACGTCGGCCCGGTGGTCGCGCGAAGCATTGCGGATTTTTTCGCCGAGCCACACAATCGCGAGGTGATCGAGCAACTGCTGGCAGCCGGCGTCTCGTTTGCCGAGACTGCGGCAAGGCAAGTTGACACCGCGAGCCCCGTGTACGGCAAAACGTTCGTGCTGACCGGCGCGTTGGCGAATCTGACGCGTGACGAGGCCGCGCAAAAAATTCGCGACCGTGGTGGCAAGGTCAGCGGCAGCGTTTCTAAAAAAACCGATTTCGTAGTTGCCGGCTTGGACGCCGGCAGCAAATTGGACAAGGCGCAGGAGCTGCGGATTGCTATACTCGACGAAGCGGAATTGCTTAAGCTGCTGGAGCCATAAAACATGACGAGCATTATTACCAAAGCAGTGTTTCCGGTGGCCGGGTTGGGCACGCGGTTTTTGCCGGCGACCAAGGCGAGCCCCAAGGAAATGTTGCCGGTGGTCGATAAACCGCTCATCCAATACGCGGTGGAGGAAGCGGTGGCCGCCGGCATCACCGAACTCGTGTTCATCACCGGCCGCAGCAAGCGCGCGATCGAGGACCATTTCGACAAGGCGTTCGAAGTCGAGTCGGAACTCACAACGCTGGGCAAGCACGCGATGCTCGCCATGGTGCGCGACGTGGTGCCGCGCAACGTCAAATGCATTTACGTGCGCCAGCAGGAAGCGCTCGGACTGTGGCATGCCGTGCTATGCGCGCAACCCGTCGTCGGCGACCATCCGTTTGCCGTGATACTCGCCGATGACTTGATCGATGCCAAGCCGCCGGTGATGAAACAGATGGTCGACGTTTACCGGCGCGAGCAATGCTCTTTGCTCGGCGTGCAGCGGATTTCGCGCGCGGAAACCCGTCAATACGGCATCATCAAGCCGGGCCGCCGCGAAGGCAACCTGCATCCGGTGACGGCGATAGTGGAAAAGCCGTCGCCGGCGAAGGCGCCGTCGCGGCTCGGGGTCGTGGGGCGCTACATTTTGTCGCCGCGCATTTTTCATCATCTGCAAAGAGTGAAGCCGGGCGCGGGTGGGGAGATCCAGCTGACCGACGGCATCGCCGCTTTGCTCGGCGAAGAGCGCGTGTTCGCGTATGAGTTTGCCGGCGTGCGTTACGACTGCGGCAGCAAGCTGGGCTATCTGAAGGCCAATGTCGCGTACGGACTCAAGCATCCGGAAGTCGCGCGCGCTTTCGCGCGCCATCTCGCCGCGCTGCGGCGCTAGTAGCGCGTCGATGAATACCGGAAAGTCATAGCGATGGTGGCAACCGCGGAGGCGCGGGAGATCCTGCGAGCGGCCGATTTGCTGTGCCCCGCAGATGAGGTGGCGGGCGCCG
>CAZEAX010000226.1:0-7831 GCA_964510405.1 uncultured Streptomyces sp.
TCGTCCGCTGCAAACCACGCTCCCGCCTCCTCGAGCCGGCAGCGGTGGATAGTCTCAAACAGCTTCGTCAATTCGCGCGCAATCGTGATTGTGCGATCGCCGAATACCGCCGCCATCGCGGCGACGCTCGCGGCGACCCGGTGCGGCGCTTCGTAAAATACCAGCAGGTACGGCAACAGCTTGAGTGCCTCGAGTTCGCGTTTGCGCGCCGCGGCCTGCTGCGGCAGGAAACCGTAGAACAGGAAATGCGGCGTCGCGAGACCGGCGGCGGACAACGCGCAGATGGCCGCGTTTGGTCCCGGCACGGGCACTACTGCGAACCCCGCGTCCCGCACCGCCGCCACGGCGAGCGCGCCGGGGTCCGAAATCGCCGGCGTGCCGGCGTCGCTGATCAACGCAATCGACTTGCCTTGCGCGAGCAATCCGAGAAGCTTCTGCGCCGTGTTGCGCTCATTGTGTTCATGCAGCGAGATCAGGTGCGACGTGATGCCGTGATGCTTGAGCAGACGCAGCGCGAAGCGCGTGTCTTCCACCGCAATAACGTCGGCGCGCTTCAACACGTCCAGCGCGCGCAACGTGATATCGGCGAGATTTCCAATCGGCGTGGCGACTACATATAATGAAGGTCGCCCCATTCCCGCCTGCTCATGATGCACCGTCTCGTTCATCGTCTGGCTGTCGCCCTCATATTGTTCCCCGCGCTACTATACGGGGGCGCGACGCTGTTCGCTACCGGCGCTGCGGATGCGGCCGCGCGCGAGCCGCATATCGCGTTGATATTGCCGCTGGCGTCGCCCTCCTTCGCGCGCCACGCCGATGCGCTGCGCCAGGGATTTGTCGCCGCCGCCAAGGGCGCCGCAAAAAACGTCCCGCCTATCCGCGTTTATCCGGTCAACGAAGATACGCTCAACGTGTTGACGATATACGAGCAGGCGATAGAGTCGGGCGCACAACTGGTCGTCGGCCCGCTCACGCGCAACGGCGTGGCGGCGCTGGCGGCGAGCACGCTCGTCAGCGTACCCACGCTGGCGCTCAACACGCTTGATACGCGTTCGACTGCGTCCGCACGCCTGTACTTTTTCGGGCTCGGACTCGAACAGGAAGCGCGCCAGGTCGCCCAACTCGCGCGCGATGACGGACGCCGCAACGCGTTCGTGCTCGGCGACGACACGCCGGTCAGCAAGCGCATGCGGCAGGCTTTTATCGCGGAATTCGCGAAAGGCGGCGGGATCACCGTCGCCGAGTTGAACTTTGGCGCGGACCAGGCCAGCCTGACCAAACTGCGCCAGACCGTCGATCTCGGCGTCGCCGACATGATGTTCCTGGCCGTCGATTCCGAGCGCGCGCGCGCCGTGCGGCCGTATCTCGGAAACAGTCTCGCGACGTACGCGACGTCGCAAGTCAATGCAGGCGGCGGGACACTCGCCGCCAACGAACTAAACGGCGTGCGATTTGTCGATATGCCGTGGCTGCTGCAACCCGACCACCCTGCGGTGATGATCTACCCGCGCGCGCAACTGGACGGCGTGGAGTTCGAGCGCCTCTATGCGCTGGGGATCGATGCATACAGACTGAGCCTCGAATTGCTGAAAGGCACGCGCGAGCCCGTGCTCGACGGCGTGACCGGCCAGATCCGGCTCGCGCGCGATCAGCATTTCGTGCGTGAATTGACCATCGCACAGTTCGTCAACGGCAAGCCGGTCGCGCAGGAGGTCCGGCGCTGATGGGCGCGCGCGGCGAGGATGCCGAGAATCTCGCCGCCGCGTTTCTGCAACAGGCGGGACTGACGCTCGTCGCGCGCAACTATCGCTGCCGCTTCGGCGAGATCGACGTGATCGCGCGCGACGGTGCCACGCTCGTGTTTGTCGAAGTGCGCATGCGCTCAAGCGAACGCTACGGTGGTGCGGCCGCCAGCATTACCGCCGCCAAGCGAAAGAAATTGCTGCGCACCGCGCGCTGCTACCTCGCCGGCGTCGCGCGCGCGCCCCAATGCCGCTTCGACGCACTGCTCATCAACGGCAACAATAACTCGATCGAGTGGCTCAAGAATGCCTTTGCGGAGTGATTATGGGATAATCCGCCGACTTGACGGGCGAAAAAATGGACTTAATAAGTCGAATCAGCGAGAACTTTTCCGAAAGCGCGCATCTCAAACTCCAGAGCATGGATGCGCTTGCCAAACCGATCGCCGCCGCCGCCGAACGCATGGTCCAGTGCCTGCGTGCCGACGGCAAAATCCTCGCCTGCGGCAACGGCGGGTCGGCCGCGGATTCCCAGCATTTCTCGGCGGAGTTGCTGAACCGCTTTGAAATGGAGCGCCCGGGGCTCGCCGCCATCGCGCTCACGACCGACACGTCGACGCTGACGTCGATAGCGAACGATTACGATTTCGAGCAGATTTTCTCGAAACAGGTGCGCGCGCTCGGCCACAAGAACGACGTGCTGCTCGCAATCACGACCAGCGGCAATTCGAAAAACGTGCTGGCGGCAGTCGCGGCGGCGCACGAAAACGGCATCAGCGTGGTGGCGCTGACCGGCCGCAACGGCGGCAAGATGACTGAGATCTTGCACCCGTCGGATATCCACATCTGCGTGCCCGCGCAAAGCACCGCGCGCATTCAGGAAGTGCATTTGCTTACCTTGCATTGCATGTGCGATGCGATCGACTGTCTGTTATTGGGGGTGGAATGAATACGCATAAATCTCGGCTGCTCGCGCTAATTGTTGTTCCGCTGCTCGTCAGCGTCCTGTCCGGCTGCGTCGCTGCGGTGGTTGGCGGCGCGGGCACCGCCGCCGTCATCGGCGAGGACCGGCGCACGGTCGGCACGGTGACGGAAGACCGGGGCATCGAGCTCAAGGCCGAAAACCGCATCAACGATAAATTCAAGGACGCGCACATCAACGTGACGAGCTTCAGCCGCATGGCGCTGTTGACCGGCGAAGCGCCGGATGCCGCCGCCAAGAGCGAAATCGACAAGATAGTTCGCGCGGTCGAAAATGTGCGCGGCGTTTACAACGAAATCACGGTCGCCGGCGTCACCGCGCTGTCGGCGCGCACCAACGATTCTTTCATCACGTCGAAGGTGAAGGCGCGCTTCGTCGACCAGCGCAAATTCAACGCGATCCACGTCAAGGTGGTGACCGAGGCCGGCGTCGTGTACCTGCTGGGCCTCGTTAAGCACCAGGAAGCCGACGACGCGGTTGAAATCACACGCACCACGAGCGGCGTGCAAAGAGTCGTCAAGCTGTTCGAATATATCGACTAGCGGGACCCCGCGTTACACTTGCCGCGTGCATCCCGTCCCCGCCTTCGAAGCCAAACTCTGCACGCCGGCCGACATAGCCGCGCGCGTTGCGCGCCTCGCGCGGCCGCTGGTCTTCACCAACGGCGTGTTCGACATCCTGCACCGCGGCCACGCAAGCTATCTCGCGCAGGCACGCGCGCTTGGCGCGAGCCTGATCGTCGCGGTAAACAGCGACGCCTCGGTGCAGCGACTCGACAAAGGTCCGGACCGGCCGATTAATGCGCTCGCCGACCGCATGGCGCTGGTCGCGGCACTCGAGCCGGTCAGTCTCGTCACGTGGTTCGACGACGACACTCCGCTGGCCCTGATCAAAATCGTCCGCCCCGACGTGCTGGTCAAGGGCGGCGACTGGGCGGTTGACGATATCGTCGGCGCGGCGGAAGTCAAAAGCTGGAAGGGCGCGGTGCACTCGATACCGTTCATACATGAACGGTCGACAACCGAAACACTCAAAAAAATACGCGGCGCGTAGTCTGGTTGTTCGCTTAGTTTTTCGCGGCCAGCGCATCCGCGCAGGTCGTCACTTTGAGTTGCGCGGCGGGAAAGTCGGCTTTGAGTGCCGCAATTTTTTCCGCCGCAGCATCGCCGGGATCGCGTATGACAAAGATGACGCCCTTGGCGCCGCGCTGACCTGCGACCGCCGAGCGCACGCCCTTTTGCCGCAACTGCGCGAGATAATTGTTGGCGGCTTCGTCGGTCTTGAATTCGCCCATTGCGATCGCATAGCGCCATTGATCGTCGTCCTGCACCGGCGAAAAGTCGGTGATCCCGCGGGCTTTCAACTCGCCCGCTTTCTTGTCGACTTCGGCCTGCGTTTTGAGCGGCGGAATGTAAACCCAGTAAGCGACGGCGGTTTCGCGCTGCGACACCTTGTCACTCACGCCGACCTTGGCGAGAGCAGCCCCCGCCCGCGCGGACTCCTCGGCGGCGAAGCCGCTCCATTCAAGGCAGACAAGTTTCGGTTGGGCGCGCGACGCGTCGTTGCGCGGCGGAGTGGACGCAGCGGGTTTCACCAATTTCATTTTTTCCGGGGCGATCTGCAGCAACGAGAGCTGGTTGTCAGCCCCGGCCCGGCCCTCCGCGAAGCGGATATAACCGTACGCAAGCGCGTTGAACAGCACCAGTATCAGAAACAGCAGCCTCATGATTTATGCATCGCTTGCGCCGTCAACCGCCGCCCCCGCTATGGTCAGCAAACCCTCGAGGACCAGATTATCCACCAGCTTTACTTCCAAGTTAAGGTGCGGGGCGAGCACCGCGGCACCGCCCCCTGATATTACGCACAGCGGCGGCGCCTGCCCGGCGTCTTCGAGAAAGCGCGCCATGCGCTCGATCGCACCGCACGATGCGTTGATCGCGCCGCTCATGATCGCGTCGCCGGTAGCATCGGGGAAGAAGCTGAAGCGGCCCGGCCGCAGTTTGAGCCCCGCGGTGTTCTCGGCGAGCGTCCTGCGCATGAGTTCAACGCCGGGTACTATCATGCCACCGGCAAACACGCCGTCCGCGGTCAACGCATCGACCGTCAGCGCAGTGCCGGCATTGACCACAACCGCGGCGACGCCGAACAATCGGTGCGCACCGATCAGCGCGGCCCAGCGATCGCAGCCCAGCTGCGCGGGTGCGGCATAACTGCTGCTGACGCCGGCTTGTTCGCGGGTGCTTTTGAGCCACTGCGGCGCCGGCGCGGCCGGCAGCACTTTACGCAATTTATCGCGTAAAGCGCTGCCCGCGACATTCGAGATCACGATCGCGCACGGCTGCGGGATCCGCGCAAAGGCCGCTTTCAAACGGCCCGCCTGCGCGGTCGCGACCCACGCGCGCGCGCGCCAGCGGGTGCCGTCGTGCCAACCCCATTTTATGCGCGTATTGCCGGCATCGACCGCCAATACGCTGCGCCCTGCTTTGTGCGCCGTCATGCGGCAATCCTGAGACTCACGTCGCCGGTGTGAAAGCGCAATTGACCGGTAGGCGTCGCGACCAACAACGCGCCGTTCTCCGCGACGCCCGCGGCGGTGCCGTTGACGATGCCGCCGTCGGGCAGCGCGATCTTCACGGGCTTACCGCGATAAACGTCATGACCCTGCCACTCATCTCGAAACGGCGCAAAACCGGCGCGCGCAAACTCCGTAAAAACGCGCTCGAGTTCGGCGAGCAGGCTGGCGAAAAGCCGGCTGCGATGCGGCGCGGCGCCCGCGGCGGTCGCAATGTCGACCGCGGGCTGGTCGATGCGTCCGAGCAGCGCCGCAGGCATCCGGCAATTCAACCCGATGCCGACGACCGCGGCACTTGGCCCGAGCATATCGCCCTGCATTTCGATCAGGATGCCGGCAAGCTTGCGCCCGCGCCACAGCACGTCGTTGGGCCACTTGAGTCCCGCATCGGGTACGCCATGCTGAGCGAGCGCGCGCATCATCGCGACCCCGGCAGCGAGACTCAGCCCCGCGAGAAAACCCGCGCCCTGCTCGAATCGCCACAAGAGCGAAAACGTCAGCGCGGCGCCGGGCAACGCGTGCCAAGCGCGGCCGCGCCGCCCGCGGCCCTCGGTCTGCCATTCGGCGGCAATCACGGTGCCGCTGGCGGCGCCGGCCGCCGCGCGGCGCATCAACAACGTGTTGGTCGAATCGACGCGGTCGAGCACTTCGACCGAAAAGCGCGGCGCCGCCGGCCCGAGCGCTGCTCGCACGGCGTCAGGATCGAGCAGCGCGAGCGGCTCCGCCAGCCGGTAGCCGCGGCCGCGCACTTTGAATATTTCAATGCCGGCGTCATCGAGCGCATGCAGCGCGTTCCACACGCTCGCGCGCGACACGCCGAGCACGCGCGCCATCGCCTCGCCCGAGCGGAATTCGCCGTCGGCCAGCATGCGCAGCGCGTGGAAAGTCAGGGCGTTCATCAGCTCGTATAGAATAGTCGATAAACACGGTTTGGAGGGAGCTCCGCCTTGGCGACCCGTCTTCAGCATAAAAAAGACGCGCCCCGAAAACGCCTTGCCGCGCGCGCCGTGCCGGCGCGCCGGCGGACCGCCGCACGCGCCGCCGCGCCGGTCCCGTTCCGGCCGGGCGCGCCGCTCGACGAAGAGTTTCTGACGACCGTATTCAGGGTCGCGCGCATCGGCATCTGCCTGACCGACGAATACGGCTACTTCGTGGAAGTCAATCCGGCGTTCTGCGAGCTGTTCGGGTATGGCGCCGACGAGCTGTTGCGCGCGCGCGGCATGCCGGACGCGCGGCCGTTTCTCGACTTCGTGCATCCCGACGACCGCAAACTGGTGCTCGACAACCATCTGCGGCGTATCCGCGGCGAGCCCGTCACTTCGTACTACCCGTTTCGCATCGTCGACAAGACGCAGCGCGTGCGCTGGCTCGAAATCAACGCCGTGCTGGTCAAATGGCAGAACCGCCGCGCCACGCTGTCGTTTCTGCTCGACGTGACCGAGCGCACCGCGCTGCAGCAGGAATTGCAACAGGGCCTGATCGAGCGCGAAGCGATACTCGACAATTCGCTGGTCGGCATCGCCTTCATCGACGCCGAAAACCGCGTCAAGTGGAACAACCGGATGTTCGAACAAATTTACGGCAGCAGCCGCGGCGCGTTGATCGGCCGCCACGCCGAGTTTGCCTACCCGAAGCACGAAGACTATGTCGCATTCGGCCGCGCTGCCGCGCCGGTGATCGCCGATGGCGGCGTCTTCGAAAAGGAACTGGAAATGCAACGCGTGGACGGCTCGCGTTTTTCTGCGTTCGTATCGGGCAAGGCGATCGATCCCGTGGACATCGCCAAAGGCGTCGTGTGGGTCGTGCGCGATGTCACGCGCCGCATCAAGCTCCAGGGCGAACTCAACCAGACCCTGCTCGAGCGCGAAGCGATATTGCAAAGCACGCTCGTCGGCATCACGTTCTCCGTCAATCGGCGCCATTTGTGGCTCAACCAGACTCTCGCGCGCATGCTGGGCTACGAAGTCGCCGATCTGATCGGCCAGTTGAGCGTAGTCCACTTTCCCGACCAGCACAGCTTCGAAGAACTGGGGGCGGCCGCCTATCCGACGTTGTCGGCGGGCCGCCCGTACTCGACCGAAGAGCAGATGAAGCGCAAGGACGGTTCGCTGATCTGGTGCCAGATTTTCGGCAACGCGATCGACGCGCGCGACCTGACCAAGGGCACGATCTGGACGTTCGTGGACATCAGCGAACGCAAGCGCGCCGAGGGGGAAATCCGGCGCGCGCTCGAAAAGGAACGCGAACTAAACGAACTCAAATCGCGCTTCGTGGCAATGACCTCGCACGAGTTCCGCACGCCGCTCGCCACCATCCTGTCGTCGGCGGAACTGCTCGAGCAGTACCAGGAAAAGCTGTCGGCCGCGGATAAAAAAGAAATGTTCGACAGCATCCGCGCGGGCGTCGAGCGCATGGCGAAAATGCTCGACGACGTGCTGATGATAGGCCGCGCGGAAGCGCAGATGATCGAATTCAACCCGGCGCCGCTCAATCTCGCGGATTTCTGCGAGCGCCTGGCCGACGAAATCCGGCGCA
>CAZEAX010000227.1:0-7824 GCA_964510405.1 uncultured Streptomyces sp.
CGACTGGCACCGGCTTGCGTGGGGCGGTGCGATACTGATCACGCTCGGCGTGCTGGGTCTCAACATTCTCGCGCGTTCGCTGTTCCGCCGTTGACCGCCACTACAGATTTTCACCGGACTTTAAACCATGAGTGAAGAATTGCATTTCGACAATCCGAAGCTGAAGGTCAACGGCCTGAACTTTTATTACGGCAAATACCAGGCGATAAAAAGCGTCTCGATGGACATTCCGGCCAACAAGGTCACTGCGTTCATCGGCCCGTCGGGCTGCGGCAAATCCACGCTGTTGCGTACTTTCAACCGCTTGTACGAGCTTTATCCGGGGCAGCGCGCCGAAGGCGAAATCCGGCTCGATGGCGATAATATTCTCGACAAGGCGCAGGACATCACGCTCTTGCGCGCCAAGGTCGGCATGGTGTTCCAGAAACCCACACCGTTCCCGATGTCGATTTACGACAACATTTCCTTCGGCGTGCGCCTGTACGAGAACCTGTCCCGCGGCGAAATGGACGAGCGCATCGAGTGGGCGCTGACCAAGGCGGCGTTGTGGAAAGAAGTGAAGGACAAGCTCAACCAGAGCGGCAACAGCCTGTCCGGCGGCCAGCAGCAGAGGCTGTGCATCGCGCGCGGCATCGCGATCAAGCCCGAAGTGCTGCTGCTCGACGAACCCTGCTCGGCTCTTGATCCGATTTCCACCTCGCGCATCGAAGAACTCGTCGACGAACTCAAGGCCGACTACACGGTGGTCATAGTGACCCACAACATGCAGCAGGCCGCGCGCGTTTCGGACTACACTGCCTACATGTATCTGGGCGAGTTGATCGAATTCGGGGCCACCGACAATATATTCATCAAGCCCAAGCGCAAGGAAACCGAGGACTACATAACCGGACGGTTCGGCTGACGCCGTCCCTGGAGCGAACGACCATGACGGACCATTCCTCGAAACAATACGATATCGAACTCGAAACCCTGCGCTCGCGCGTGCTCGAAATGGGCGGGCTCGTCGAAGCGCAGATCCGCGCGGCGGTCGACGGCCTCGCATCCGGGGATCTGCGCGCGCTTGATCACGTCGTGGCGGAAGATCACCGGGTGAACGCGCTTGAAGTCAGCATCGACACGGAATGCAGCCAGCTGATCGCGCGCCGGCAACCGGCGGCCGGCGACCTGCGCATGGTGCTCGCGGTGATCAAGATCGTGACGGACCTCGAGCGCATCGGCGACGAAGCGGCAAAAATTGCGCGCATGGGCAAGCAGAGCTACAGCCGAGCGCGCATGCCGAGCACGCCGGTCGCCGCCGTGAAGCACGTCGGCGATATCGCGCTCGGGATGCTGCGCAAAGCGCTCGATGCTCTCGCCCGGCTCGACCCAGTCGCCGCCGCGTCAATCGTGCGCGAGGATTTTGCGATCGACGAGGAGTTTCGCGCGATCGTGCGCCAGTTGATCACGTTCATGATGGAAGACCCCCGCACGATTTCGCAGTCGCTCGAAATCCTGTGGATCGCGAAAGCGATCGAGCGCATCGGCGACCATTCGAAAAACATGGCGGAGCAGGTGATTTATATCGTCAAAGGCACCGACGTGCGCCACACCACGGTCGAAGAACTCGAGCGCGAGGCGCTGGGTTGATGCGGCCTGTCCCATGAGCAGCGACATTCTGGTGGTCGAGGACGAGCCGGCGATCCAGGAATTGATCGCCATCAATCTCGAGCATGCGGGACACCGCGTGCAGCGCGCGCACAGCGCGGCGGAAGCCGACGCGTTGATCCGCGAAGTGAGGCCGGACCTTATCTTGCTCGACTGGATGCTGCCCGACGTGGCCGGCACCGTGCTTGCACGCAGGCTGCGCGCCGACGCGCGCAGCAAGGACATTCCGATCATCATGTTGACCGCGCGCGCGCAGGAGCAGGACAAAATCGAAGGTCTCGACGCCGGCGCGGACGATTACGTCACCAAGCCTTTTTCGCCCAAGGAGTTGATGGCGCGCATCAAGGCGGTCTTGCGCCGCCGCGCGCCGCAGCTGACCGACGATTTGATCGACATCGGCGGGCTGCAACTCGACCCGGCCGCGCACCGCGTCGTCGGCGCGGGGCAGGAACTGCGCCTGGGCCCCACCGAATTCAAGCTGCTGCATTTTTTCATGACGCATCCCGAGCGCGTTTACAGCCGCATGCAGTTGCTCGACCAGGTGTGGGGCGATCACGTGTTCGTCGAAGAGCGCACGGTCGATGTTCACATCCGGCGCCTGCGGCAGGCCCTGGAGGGCACGGGGCACGACCGGCTGATCGAAACCGTGCGCGGCGCCGGGTACCGGCTGCACGCTTGACGGTCCGCGGCGGGCGGTCGCGGCGTCTGTCATGCGGACGGCACGGCCATGCGATAATCGGCGGGTCAAGTCCTGCAAGTTGCCTTTGTGGATAGACTCCTGCTGCGCACAGTAATAACCATTGCGTTCCTCGCGCTCGCGGCGTGGATCGTCCACCATGCGTTTGGCGCGACTGCCGGGTGGCTCACGTTCGCCGTTGCAGTCGTGCTGCTGCTTCTGCACCACATGCGAAACGTCGAAGCCCTTACGCGCTGGCTGCAGCAGCCGGTGGCGGGGCAGGTGCCGGTGGGCAGTGGCGCATGGGATTACATCTTCTCGCTGCTATACCGCTTCGAGCGCGTGCAGACCCGCCAGCAGCAGCAACTTGCCAAAACGCTCGTGCGCTTCCGTCAGGCCGCGCGCGCGCACCCCGATGGGGTGGTCATACTTGACGCCGACAACCGGATCGAGTGGTGCAACGACACCGCGGAATCACATTTCGAACTGAACGTCGAGACTGACGCCGGGCAGCCGGTGATCAATCTCATGCGCCAGCCTGAATTCGTCGCCTACGTCGAGTCCGGGGATTACTCGCAGCCACTCGAACTGCGTTCGGCGCGCGCCGGCGGCGCGATCTTTTCGGTGCAGATCATTCCGTACGGCGACGCGCAAAAGCTTCTCTTGTCGCGCGACGTTACGCGGCTAGACAAGCTTGAAACCATGCGCCGCGATTTCGTCGCCAACGTGTCCCACGAACTGCGCACGCCGCTCACGGTGCTCTCGGGTTTCCTGGAAACCATCAAGGAGCTGCAGCTCGATCCGCAGCGCTCGCGCGATTACCTGAACCTGATGGCCGAGCAGGGCAAGCGCATGGAACGCATCGTCGACGACCTGCTCACTTTGTCGACGCTCGAGTCGGCGCCCAGCCCGCCCCTGGACGAACGCGTGCATGTCATGCCGCTACTCGAACGCCTGCGGCTCGACGGCGCGGCGTTGAGCGGCGGCAAGCATCGCATCGTACTCGACGCCGAAGCGGGTTTCGATCTGCTCGGCGCGGAAAGCGAAATCGCGAGTGCATTCGGCAATCTGGTGACCAATGCGATCCGCTACACGCCCGACGGCGGCGAAGTGCGCATCACCTGGCGCGCGTCGGCCCACGAAGCGGAATTCGCGGTGATCGATTCCGGCATCGGCATCGCGCCCGAGCATATTTTGCGGCTTACCGAGCGATTTTACCGCGTCGACCGCGGCCGCTCGCGCGAAACGGGCGGCACCGGGCTCGGCCTCGCGATCGTCAAGCACGTGTTGAACCGGCACCAGGCAACCCTTGACATCAAAAGCGAAGCCGGCAAGGGTAGCCGCTTTGCCGCACGTTTTCCCGCGCGCCGCGTGGTGCCGGTTGCCGCGACGCTGGCGGCCGCCGAGCGCAACGCCTAAAGCTTCGTTCACAACCATCTTCCGCGTAAACGCCGGCAGGGCCTGCTGTCATTGACTTGTCATAATATTTCGATATTATTCGAAATATGAAATCGATCCAGGTCGTCAAGGCGCTCGCCGCGCTCGCTCAGGAGTCACGTCTTGCGGTGTACCGCATGCTGGTGTCGCGCGGGCCCGAAGGTTTGAGCGCCGGTGTTATTGGTGAGAGGCTCGGAATTGCGCCCGCGACGCTTTCGTTTCACCTGAAGGAACTCGCGAATGCCGGACTTGTGGCGGCACGTGCACAAGGCAGGTTCGTCATTTATTCCGCGAACTTCGAGTGCATGAATGCGGTTCTTGGATTTCTTACGGATAATTGCTGCGGCGGCAATCCCTGCACGCCGGTCGCGGCGTGTAAACCATCGCGCCCTCGCAAAAAGCAGCGCGCGCATATAGAAGACTGAAAGTGCCAGACCGGGTTTATAACGTGCTTTTTTTATGCACCCACAATTCCGCGCGCAGCCTGCTGGCCGAGGCGATACTTAACAATCTTGCGGTGAGCCGCGGAAGGTTCAGGGCTTATAGCGCCGGTAGCCATCCTTCGGGTAAACCCAATCCGTTTGCTTTGCAGCAGATACAAAGCGTTGGTCTGCCGGTAGAAGGCTTGCACAGCAAAGACTGGGACGAATTCGCCAAACCCGGGGCGCCGAAAATGGATTTCGTATTCACCGTGTGCGATAACGCCGCCAACGAAGTATGTCCGGTATGGCCCGGGCAGCCAATGACCGCACATTGGGGATTGCCTGATCCCGCGGCGGTCGAGGGAACCGACGAGCAGAAACGCCGCGCATTTTCCGACACATTTCGTCATCTGTCTGCACGCATCAATATCTTCACCAGCCTGCCGATGAACAAGCTGGATAAGTTGAGTTTGCAGAAAAAGCTCGAAGAGATCGGCAAGACGCCGAACGAAACTTCGTCGAAATGAGCGGAGTATCCGCCATCGAAGCGTCTGTTGCGCATCGCGTACCGGGCCGTGTTTCGATCAGCGCCGACCAGCCCTGATTTCTTTTACTGGCGCCCATGAGCACCGTAACCAAAAAACTCTCGTTTCTGGACAGGTATCTGACCGTCTGGATCTTCGCCGCCATGGCGCTCGGGGTGGGTCTCGGCTTTGCGGTGCCGGGTATTGAGGACTTCATCAACAGCTTCCAGGCCGGAACAACCAATATTCCGATTGCCGTGGGGTTGATTCTGATGATGTACCCGCCCTTCGCCAAGGTGTATTACGAAGAACTACCCGACGTTTTTCGCGACAGAAAAGTGCTGGGACTCTCGCTGGTGCAGAACTGGATCGTCGGGCCGGTGCTGATGTTCGTGCTGGCGGTGATTTTTCTCCACGACAAGCCGGAATACATGGTGGGTCTCATCATGATCGGCTTGGCTCGTTGTATTGCCATGGTAATTGTGTGGAACGAGATCGCCGGGGGTTCCACCGAATACGCCGCAGGCCTGGTCGCTTTCAATTCCATCTTTCAGGTACTGTTTTTCAGCGTTTACGCCTGGCTGTTCATCACGGTACTGCCGCCGTTCTTCGGGCTGACCGGCTCCGTGGTCGATATCTCGATCAAGCAGATTGCCGGGAGCGTCTTCATCTATCTGGGCATCCCCTGCATTGCCGGCGTGCTGACCCGCGCGATCATGCTGCGCTTCGTCTCGAAAGATTGGTATCACACCCGTTTTGTGCCGAAAGTAGGACCGATCACGCTGATCGCGCTGCTCTTCACGATCGTGGTCATGTTCAGCCTGAAGGGCAAGCTGATCGTCGGCATCCCGCTCGATGTGGTGCGGATCGCCATCCCGCTGCTGATCTACTTTGTCGTGATGTTCGTCATTTCGTTTTTCATGAGCAAGCGCCTGGGGGCGAGTTACGAGAAGTGCGCCACGCTATCTTTCACCGCGGCCAGCAACAATTTTGAGCTGGCGATTGCCGTTGCGGTCGCCGTTTATGGCATCAACTCCGGCGCGGCTTTTGCGGCGGTCATCGGGCCGCTGGTCGAAGTGCCGGTCATGATCGGCCTCGTCAATGTCTCGCTCTGGTTCCAGAGGACGTATTTCATCCCGACACCAGCACAATCAGCAAGTCGCGGTTAGCGCGCCTCGGTGGCGCGCGCGCGCGGGAGAAATTCTATCGGCACCGCATCCCGGAGTCCCTTGTGCGCATCGCTTATCGCCGCGCAGCCGCCGGCTGTAACGAATCTGCAACGAACTTGTTATACCCTCGCAACAATCTGGCGGCGTGCGCCCGCCGCGCAATTCGGGGACCCGATGGTTACGATAGATCTGTTCCGCAACTCGGACAACGCGCTGGATTTTTCCGCGGGCAAGACGATATTCGGTGAGGGCGACGCCGGCGACTTGATGTATGTGGTCATCGAGGGCGAAGTCGACCTGCTGGTCAAAGGAAAGCTCGTCGAGCAGCTCGCCGCGGGCGGCGTGCTCGGCGAGATGGCGCTGATCGGCAAGAGCGCGCGCAGCGCAACGGCGGTTGCCAGGACCGCTTGCAAGCTCGCGCCGATCGATGAGAAGCGCTTCAAGTTCCTGGTCCAGCAGACGCCGAACTTCGCGCTGCAATTGATGCGGATCATCGCCGAGCGATTGCGCCGGATGGACGAACGGCTTTAACCGATTTCCACCCACAGAGGCGGCACCGATGAAAACGATAAAAGTCACGCCCGGCCGCTATCGCGTGCTGCAAAGCCTCACGCGCAAAGACATCAGCCTCTTGAAGAAGCATCCCAACATACTGGCGGAGTCGCGCCAGCTGTTGCGCGCCTGCAAGAAAGTGATCAAGCGCATCGAAAGCATTTCCGAATATGCAAGCCGCCGCAAGCGGCAGACCGCTTACAAGCGCATTGCCGTTATCTGCCAAAAGGCCATCGACCGGGTCGAAAAATAGGCGGCGGGCGGATTTTTTTCGACGTCTTCCGATATCCACAAATTCTGTGGATAACGCTGTGGATATATTCCGGACGCGGGCGCCGGAAGTCCATGCCGTCTGCGTTTGCGTTTGTCCGCCCATTTTTTGGGCAAATCGCGAAATCGTCGGGTTGCGCGCGCGCATCGATTTCCGGCGCAAAAAGTTGCTTGAAAAGCGCGGATGGATGGCTTTACAGTACCTTGCAGTTGCGATGTTTCGCGGCGTGGCGAACTGCCCGGCGGGCGCCGTCCGGCGCATAGATGCTCCCAGGTTCAATAGTCTCTCATCAGAGTCATCTGCAGTTTACGAGTCGATTCAGTTGCAGGATTACGTTTAACGATGACGACCGGATTGCCAGTTGCCTTTTTACCCATTCATGAGGAACGACCGATGAAAGTGCCAGCCAGCCATGCGCCGGAAGAAATGAACTGGGCGGATTATTGGGACTCGCTCAGCAACGAATATTTCGTTTTACGCGCATCATCCGAGCAGAAGACTGCAGCGCCTGCGGAACGCCTGCCGGATCACGCGGCCTTTGTGGAGACTTTGCACGATATGGCGCGGGAATTGACCTAGGCGGCGCGCTGGTATCCCGAGCCGGCGCCGGTGGCGCCGGGCATCGCTCAGGGCAGTCGCATCAGCCGCTCGCCCATGCGTATCCGCACGCCTTCGCGCACGTCCGCGCTGAGCGAGAATCCGCGCGGGGCGAACACCAGAATCGTCGAGCCGTGCTGGAACCATCCCATCTCCTCTCCCTTGCGGAACGCGGCGTCGCAGGCGATCTCGTTGGGTCCCCGGTATTTCAGATCGAGCGGCGCGCCGAGAAAGTTAAGTTTGATGCTCGCGACCAGCACGGCGGCGACCGGCACCAGCACCAGCGGCGCGCCGGCGGCGGCGAGCCGCGTCACGATCGCGGCGCGCTCGTTCTTGCAGAATAGTTTTTCGACGCGCTGCAACGCGATCGGATTCACGTTCCACGTGTCGCCGGAAAAATAAGTCACGCGTTCGACCCGGCAGTCGTACGGCGCGTGAAACCGGTGGTACATGCTCGACGTGATGCGCAGCGTCGCATAACAACCGTCGCGCAGGAGCGCGATCGTTGCCGCATCGCCGAGCAGGTCTT
>CAZEAX010000228.1:0-7785 GCA_964510405.1 uncultured Streptomyces sp.
CGCGGTACGCGAGCTCGGCGCCGGGGCAGTCGATGCCGCCCGGAATGCTCACCTTCTTGTATTCGGGCAGCGGCCGGCTGTCGAGGATCACGATCTTCTCGCCGCGCTCGACTTTCGCCTTGATGTCGGCTGCGTCCATCCGCGGCGTTCCATAATGGTGCTCGACGTATTCGCCGAACGCCTTGCTCGGCACGTTGACGCCGGTGTAGATCTCGTAACCGGCCGCCGCCCACGCGGCAACGCCGCCGGCCAGCACCGCGACGTCGGTATAGCCGTTGCGCGTCAGCACGGCGGCTGCGCGTTGCGCCACGCCGTCATCGTCGTCGACCAGGACCACGCGCGCGGAACGGCGCGGCACCAGCAGCGGCGCGCGCAGCTCGAGCTGCGACAGGGGCGCCGTGCACGCGAGCAGCATGTGGCGTTTGGCGAACATGCCTTCTTCGCGCACGTCGAGCACGGCGATTTCCCCGCCGTCGTGCAGCATGCGTTTCAGTTTTTTCGCGGTGACTGCAGGTGCGCCGCGCGTCCGCCGCATGGCGTGGGTCCTCGCATCCAATCTCAACTCCTCCAGGGTGTCGCCTGTCGGAACGCCGCCGCCGCTATATTTGCGGAGGCACGGCGAACTCGGGTAGGCTAGTGGAATGGCGTTCCAACATGTGGAACGCCATTCCAATTTAAGTTAAACGCTGACGCGGTTCCTGTCAACGCCACGCGATGATAAACCGTAGAACTTAATCCGATTGTGCGGTGCAGTCCAATCAGTTTTTGTTATTTGAGTAGAACAATCGCGTATGAAAGAGGGTTTCATCCGGAACCCCGGCGTATCCATGGAGCGGGTAATGCTATGGTCCAGGCATGCCCGCCCATTCGTAATAAAATCGGCTTTTTCGGCTGTCGCCTGACTGGTTGCCTGTGGCGCGGCAGTTCCAGGAGCAATGAATGATCATAGATGCAGATACCCATTTTCTTCCGCCCGACACCTACGACTACATGGGCAAGGAGTGGGACGCGTTGCGTCCGCGCTTCAAGTGGGACGACAAGGGCATGGTCACGGACGTCGTGTTTCCGGGCGAGCCGCCGCTGGTGCCGGGCGCGACACCGTTGCCGCCGCCGGGCACCGGCTCGCGCTATCGCGGCATGTACTACATGGACGAGCGGTTGCGCGACTACGAAAAGCTCGGCATCGAGCAGCAGTTCCTGTTTCCGCAACTGACCGCGACCGTCTTCACATATCTCGTCGAGCCGAAACTCGCCGGCGCAATGGCGCATTCGTGGAATCTCGCGATCCTCAAACTGATGCGCGAGCATCCGGCGGCGTTGATCGGCGGCGCGCTGGTCGCGCTGCAGGACGTCGACGGCGCGATCCGCGAAATGGAATGGGCGCAGCAAAACGGTTTTCGCGCGGTGATCCTCGACAAGGTGTTCCCGGTGCAGGAGCACTGTTTTTCCGATCCGTACGGCAGCCACCGCGAGCTGTGGCCGTTCTTCAAGCGCGCGGAGCAGTTGAACATGCCGCTTTTTCTGCACAACATCCAGCACGGCCACCGGATTACGAACCTGATGAACTACCAGTTCAACGGGCTCGACGTGCTGGCGCCGCAGGAAGGGCAGATGAGCCTCGTGTCGCTGATCACAAGCGGGCTGCTCGACGATTTCCCGCATCTCAACTTCGTGTTCACCGAAGCGGGTGTGGCTTTCATCAAGCCGCTGGTCGCGCATCTGAACGCGTGGTTCGACAACTCGGTGGTCGATTACGAATCCGAAGACGCGGCGCCGCGTTTCAATTACCGCAAGCTCGCGGGCGGCAAGCGGATCGTGTCCGAGCAGGATTACAAGTCGAAGAACAAAAAGTCGCCGGACCATTATTTCAGGAAGAATTTTTTCTTCACGATCGAAACCGAGGAGCCCGAACTGCCCGAGGCGATGGAGTTGTTCGGCGCTACGCAATTCCTGTTCGCGACCGATTATCCGCACGACGATCCCGGCGGCCGCATGAAATACAAGGACGTCGAGCTGCTCGCCGCCAACCGCGAGATCAGCGAGGCGGACAAGGATCTGCTGCGTTACAAGAACGCGGAACGCTTGCTGGGGACGGTACCGGGGCCGGCGGCGACCGCATGAACCCGCTGGAAAGTAAGGGGGCCGCATGAACCCGCTGGAGAGAGCAGCGGCGTGAAAGCAGAACTCGCAGCGGCGCGGCAGGCGACTGTTTCCGGCCGCCTCGCGCAGCACGTCGTCACGACGCGCTTTGAGGATATTCCCGCCGCGGCATTGCAATCATCGAAGCGTCTCGCGCTCGATACGCTCGCCGTTGCGTGGGCGGGCTCGGCGGCGCCGGGCGTGCGCGAAGCGCGCGACCTGCTTGCGGAAGAAGACGGCAAACCCGAAAGCACGGTGTGGGCGTATGGCGGCAAGCTGCCGGCACGCGCGGCGGCGTTCATCAACAGCGCATCGGCAGCCGCGCTTGACTACGACGGCATGCGCGCGACCGAGCGCGGCAGCGTGCACTCCGACAGCGTCGTGCTGCCGGCCGCGCTCGCGGTGGCCGAGCGCGCGCACGCGAGCGGGCGCGAGTTTCTCGCGGCGCTCGTGCTCGGCAACGATGTCGTCACGCGGCTCGGCGCGGCATCGCAGTTGCCGCACAAGGGCTGGTATCACACCTCGATCTACGGCATCTACGGCGCCGCCGCTGCGGCTGCGCGTTTGCTCAAGCTCGATGCGGAAAAGACGCAGCACGCATTCGGCATTGCGCTCTCCCAAACCGCCGCGACTCAGTTGCCGAGCATGTCGTTCAGCCTCGCGAAGCGCTTCTCGTCGTCGTTCGCCGCGCACGCAGGGGTCTTTTCTGCGCTGCTCGCGGCGCGCGGCATCACTGCGCCGCGCGAGGCGTTCGAAGGCGGATTCGGCTTCTACAACCTCTATCAGCAGGGCGACGCGGCGGCGCTGTTCGCCGATCTCGGGCGCGCGTATCCGCATGTCGCGACCGCGATCAAGAAATACCCGAGCTGCGCGTGCAATCACACCGCGATCGAGGCCGCGCTGCATCTCGCGCGCGGGCACGATGTCGCGCCCGGCGACGTCACGGCGGTCGAGGTGACGATTTCTCCGTACGTGCATCGCCTCGTGGGCGCGCCGTTCGAACCCGGCGGCGATCCGCAGGTCGCCGCGCAGTTCAGCGTGCAGTATTCGGTCGCATGCGCGATCCTGCGCCGGCGCTTGAGCGTCGCCGATATTCAGAACGCCGCAGTGCTCGATCCCGTCATCGGCGAACTCGCGCGCAGCGTGAAAGTGATCGTGGACGACCAGCGCGGCAACAGCCGCGGCGCGACCGTCCGCATTGCGAGCCGCCGCCACGGTTTGCTGGAAAAACATGTTGAGCACATTCCCGGCAGTCCCGAGTCGCCGCTGACCGCGGAGGACCTGCAGAGCAAAATTCGCGAATGCGCGCTCGAGGGCGTCTCGCCGCTGGGCACGGAGCGCGGCGAATTGCTGTGCGCGCGCATCGACCGCGTGGAAGACGCGGCCGACATGGCGGAGTTTTTCAGCGGTATCGCCGCCTAGACGCGAAGGCCGATCAGCGCAGCGGCGCGCGATAGCCGAGTTGCTGCGAGACTTTGCCCCCGATGTCGCTGACGAGCTTTGTCAGCTGCTTCAGCTTCGCGCGGTTCACGCGTTCCTTGAGGGCGGTGATGCCGATGGCCGCGATGCCGAGGCGATGGCCGTCGTGGACCGGCGCCGAGATGCCGCACACGCCTTCGACCCATTCTTCGTCGTTGATCGAATAGCCGTCGCGGCGTATCGCTTCGAGCTTGCGCTCGAGGTCGGCGCGCTTGGTCAGCGTGCGCGCGGTGTATTTTTCGAGCGGCTTCGCGAGATACTGCCCGGCGATCAGCGGGTTGTAGGCAAGCAGTAGCTTGCCGCTGGCGCTGCAATGCGCAGGGGCGGTACCGCCGATCACCGACCGGATGCGGATCGGGTAACGGCTTTCGAGCACGTCGAGATAGACGACCGACCCGCCGTTCAGAGTCGCGAGGTAGGCCGATTCGCCGGTCGTGACATTGAGTTCGTTCAGAAAAGGCTTGGCGACCTGCACGAAATCGAGCCGGTTGATCACCAGCGTGCCGAGTTCCCACGCCTTGAGCGTAGGCGAATACTGGCCGTCGGCGGTTTGCTGCGCGTAGCCCAGACCGGTGAGCGTGCGCAGGATGCGGTGCGCGTTGCTCTTGGTGAGGCGCAGCTTCGCGGCGAGGGCGGAGACGCCGAGCGGCGCATCGGCGCGGCACAGGTGTTCGTACAAGCGCAGCAGTTTGACGGCGGTCTTGTCCATGGGCGGCGCCGACTTTACACGAGCGTGCCGCGAGCGGCAATTCGACCCTCCCGCGCAATGCTAAACTTCGCCACACGCAAAAACACGGGGCAAACATGAAATCCTGCTGGATCGTCGTCAAAGACCACAAGGCCGCGCTCGAATGGCGCGACGTGCCGGTGCCGCAGCCGAAGGCGAATGAAATCGTCATGCGCGTGCGGGCAGCCGCGTTGAACCGCGGCGAACTCGTGGTCGGGGGCGCGGTGCACGGCGGCCCCGAGAAAATCGGCGGCACCGAAGCGGCGGGCGAAGTGCATGCCGTCGGCGCGGGCATCACCGGCGTGAAAGCCGGCGACCGCGTGTTCGGCCGCGCGCGCGGCACTTTCGCCGAATATGTCGCGATGGAGGCGGCGCAGATCATTCCGCTGCCGGCCAACCTCACCTTCGAGCAGGGCGCGGCGGTGCCGATTTCCTATATCACCGCCTACGAAATGCTGTATCCGCCCTATGGCAAACTGAAATCCGGCGAGTGGCTGCTGGTGACCGGCGCATCCGCGGGCGCGGGTGTGGCGAGCATCCAGATCGCCAAAATGCTCGGCGCGAAAACGCTGGGCACTTCGGGTTCCGCGGCAAAGCTTGAAAAGCTCGAGGCGATCGGGCTCGACGTCGCGATCGAAACGCGCGGCGCGGATTTCGCGGACAAAGTCAAGGCGGCGACCGGCGGCGCCGGCGCCGACGTGATCGTGAATCTCGTCGGCGGCACGCAGTTCGCGGAATGCGTGCGCTGCCTCGCGCGGCACGGGCGGCTCGCGGTGGTCGGCTACGTCGACGGCTCGCTCAAGGCGGAGATCGATTTATCCGCGGTGCACGTGAACCGGTTCGAGATTTTCGGCATTTCGAATGCGAAGCTCACGGCGGAAGAACGAGCGGCGGCAACGCGTGGCTTCGTGCGCGACGTCGTGCCGGCGCTCGCCGACGCGCGCATCGTGCCGGTCGTCGACCGTGTATTCGCGTTCGACGAATTGCCCGCGGCCAAGGCGCACATGGAAGCAAGCGCAATGGTGGGCAAGATCGTGGTGCGCGTCGGTTAAACCAGATTCGAACCGCCGATAAACGCAGATGCAAGGTCAAGGAGGGCGCATGAGGAGTCGCGGCAATCGCTTTTGCGCAAGTGCGGTGTTGGCCCTGGCCGCTGCCGCCGCAGCTGCGCAATCAAACTATCCGAACAAGCCGATCCGCCTCATCGTCGGCTACACGCCGGGCGGCGGCACCGACCTCGCGTCGCGCTACGTCGCCGGCGCGCTGTCCGATTTGTGGGGCGCGACGGTGCTCGTCGACAACCGGCCCGGCGCGGGCGGTGCAGTCGGTACGGAGTTGACGGCGCGGGCGGCGCCCGACGGCTATACGATCATGCTGTGCACGATAGGCTCGCATGCGATCACGCCGGCGCGCATCAAGCTGCCCTACGACCACATCAAGGATTTTTCTTTTCTGTCGACGATCGGCGCGACGCCGAACCTCTTCATGGCGAATCCGTCGCAGCCTTTCAAGAAGGTCGGCGACGTGGTCGCCTACGCGAAGGCGAATCCGGGCAAATTGAGCTTTGGTTCATCGGGGGTCGGCGCGTCGCCGCATCTCTCGATCGAGCTCTTGAAATCGATGGCCGGCATCAACATCGTGCATGTGCCGTACAAGGGTGCCGCGCCCGCGCTCGCCGACGTGATCGGCGGGCAGATTCCATTGAGCGTGGGCAATCTGCCGGGCGGACCGCTGGCGGCGGTGAAGGCGGGGCGTTTGACCGGCGTCGGCGTGACGAGCGCAAAGCGCAGTCCGCGCGCGCCCGAGGTGCCGACGTTCGCCGAAGGCGGCGTGGCCGGCTACGACGTCTCGTCGTGGTACGGCATCTGTGCGCCCGCGGGCTTGCCGAAAGCCGTCGCCGCAAAATTGAACGCGGGCCTCGTCAAGGTTTTGAGTTCGCCGGACCTGAAGGCGCGCATGGAAGACCAGGGCATCGACGTGGCGCCATCGACGCAGGAGGAATTCGTGGCGTTCGTGAAAACCGAAACGGCCAAGTGGGCGAAGGTGGTGAAAGAGGCGGGGCTGGTCGGAGACCAGTGACGTGAACATGGAGGAATCGCCGTGAAAAAAATCATTCCGGGGTTGGGGCTGTTGGCCGTAGTCATGGCGCTACCCGGCAGCGTGCTGGCGCAAACCGACAATTATCCGGGCAAGCCGATCCGGTTGGTCACGCCGTTCCCGCCCGGCGGCAGCGTCGATATCGTCGCGCGCCTGGTCGGCGCCAGGCTGTCGCAGGTGCTGGGCCAGCAGGTGATCATCGACAATCGCAGCGGGGCATCCGGCGTCATCGGCACAGAAGTGGTCGCGCGCGCGGCGCCCGACGGCTACACGCTGCTGATCAACACGCTGCCTTTCGTCACCAACGGCTTCATGTTCAAGCACGTGCCTTACGACGTCTTGACCGATTTCGCGCCGATCTCGCTGTTGTCGTCATCGCCCTCGGTGCTGGCCGTGCATCCGTCCGTCCCCGCGCATTCGGTGCGCGATCTGATCCAGATAGCGAAGTCGCGTCCGGGCACGCTTAATTACGGCGGCTCCGGCGTCGGCACCAATCCGCACATCGCCGGCGAGTTGTTCAATCTGCTCGCGAAGGTGAATCTCGTTGTCGTGCAATTCAAAGGCGGCGGGCCGGCGCTGGTTGCCACGTTGAGCGGCGAGATCACCGTCGCCATTTCGGGAATTTCCGAGACCATCCCCTATGTCGAGGCCAAAAGGCTGCGTGCGCTCGGCGTGACCAGCCTCAAGCGTTCGCCGGCGTTTCCCGATCTGCCGGCCATTGCCGAAACCGTTCCCGGATATGAGTTCATCACCTGGCACGGCCTGCTCGCGCCCAGGGGTACACCGCAAGCGATCGTCACGCTGCTCAACCAGAAAGTCACGCAGTCGCTGCGCGATCCCGAATTTGCGCGCCAGTTCCAGCAAAAGGGTTTCGACGTCATCGCGAGCACGCCCGACCAATTTGCCGCCCACCTGAAAAGCGAACTCGCCAAGTGGGGCAGGGTCATCAAGGAAAGGGGCATGCACGCCGACTGACGGCATGCTCTTATCAGTCATGACGGCAAGCGAAGTCATCCGGGAAGTGCGTGGCTGGGTCGAGTCCGCGAAGCGCGTCGTGGTTTTGACGGGCGCGGGCATTTCGACCGATTCCGGCATTCCGGATTTCCGCGGGCCCAACGGCGTGTGGACGCGCGACCCGAAGGCGGAAAAACTTTCCGACATCCGCTACTACACCGCGGACCCCGAAATCCGCAAACTCTCGTGGCAATCGCGCCTCACGCATCCCGCGTGGACAGCGAAGCCTAATGCCGGCCATCTCGCGCTCGTTCAGTTGGAGCGCCGCGGCAATTTGCGCGCGCTCGTCACGCAGAACATCGACGGCCTGCACATCAGAGCGGGCAATT